>NZ_AZAX01000034.1:0-96817 GCF_001021175.1 Marinitoga sp. 1155
TTTACCATTGCATATGGCGTTAATACTAAATAACTATACATTATTGCTTTTATGTATTTTTCATCTAATCCCATGAATATTCTGTTGTCCATTTTGCTTAGTAGGTTTTCTATTTCTTTGGCAAATGGCTCTATTTTTCCATCTTCTAATATCGTTATTATTGCATTTTCTATTTCGTCTGTGTCTATATATTCTGTTAGCCTTTCTTCTATGTATTCTGTGAAGTATTCTGAGAATATTTTTTTCATTGAGTAATTGGGTATTTTTAAATATGTCCTTAATCCTTCTTTTTCAAATGTCATGAATCCAAGATAGAATAATAATGATTTTATGTCTTTTATTTCTATCCTTTTTCCTGGGTTGAACATTGTTGTTAGTTCTGGTAATGTTGTTCTTCCTGTTAATAGTATTTCATTTAGTAATTTCCCTATTATTTTTTTTGGACTTTCTTTTGCTTCTTGTTTTTCTTTTTCAGTTAGTTCTTTTTTGTTGTTTTTGTCTATTTTTACTCCAAGCAATTCACCAAGACTAAATAAATTCTGTACTTTTTTGTAATCGCTCATTATGTTGTCATCTATTATTTTTTCTGGTGGTTTTTTTTCTGAAAAATATTCTGTTATAAAATAAAATACCATGTCAGGATTATATACTTTTTCTTTTGCGTTTATGTTGAATATATATCCATTATAATTTTCCTGCATTTCTTTTAATAATTTTTCTGAATATATACCATAATATTCCAATAATTCTTTTACTTCTGCTTCTTTGAATCCAAGCATCTCGTTGAATTTTATATCTATTGTTTTATTTTTAGTTATATTAAATCCGCTGGTTAATGAGTCTAACATTATTGGACTTACACCTGTCATGAATAGTCTTTCTATTATTGTTTCTGTTCCTTTTTTTATTTCTTCATAGAATTTTCTTACAAATCCATGTTTTGTTACGCTGTCTTTGAATAAATCAAGGTTAAAACTCAATAGTTCATTTGCAAAATGATCATATTCGTCTATTAATAAGTATATTGGTTTTCTTATTTCATTCTTTATTCCGTCAAGAAATGAGCCAAGAATATCTGCTGGTTCTGTTAGTTCTTTTTCTATTTTTAGTTTTAATTTATAATCATTTTTAAAATTATCAAGAGAACGTATAACTTTATTTTTAAAACTATTTATTAATTTTTCTTTATTTTCTGTTTGTATTCCAGAAAAATTCATTTTTAAAATATAATAATTGTTTTTTAACGATGTTGGATTTTTTCCTATGTATAATTTTCCAAATAATTTTTCAAATTTCTCTGCATAATTGATATCATAATACTTTGCAAGTGTATCTAAGAACAATGTTTTTCCAAATTTCCTTGGCCTTAAAAACACTATATTTTTTTCATTTAATGATTCTAATTTTTCTATATGTTCTGTTCTATCTATGTAATAATAATTTTGCAATATTACTCTTTCAAAATTTTGTTCCCCATATGGTATTTTTTTCTTCATAAACACACCTCTTCTAATAAATAATGACAAAATCAAAAATACTTTTTTATTTTATTCTTATATATCAAGCAGAAAGCCGCTATTTTTTATTTCTTGTTTTATATATTTAAAATTTCAGATAACAATTCATTTTTTCTTTCATTTCGCTTTTATTTTAACATTTTTATCATATATTTGTCAATCAGTTTTAGAAAGATATGTGATTTCCCTACGAAAAGAGTGGATAATCAAGATTAATGAATCTGTTTTTACAGTATAAAATATTTATATTTTATCATATATTTCCTCACTTATTTTGGAAGAGAACTTAAAATATTGATAATAATAAAATAATTTGTGGTAGTTGCAATTTATTATTGTATAAATTGTTATATAATAAAAAAGAGAGGCCATTAGACCTCTCTTTTTTATTTTTAGAAAATAGTCCATGGTATAGAACCAGCTGGAACGTTTTTTACAAATCTTGCATCTTCAATAAATCCTTTTGACTCATTTTCTGGAATTATACCAATAACAGGAACTGGGTTTCCATTTATTGTTGCAATTCCTGAGAAAGTTATTTCAGAAGCTGACTTTGTAACATCTCTGTATATTATTAATTTAAATTGTCCACTTAAATTTGATAAATCAGCTGAAAATTCTGTGGCTTCTTCCGAAATAGAAAATTCTGTAGCTTCTTCTGTGGTATCAACATCTGTTACTAACAAAGTTGATCCTCCAGTTATTGTGGAATCTAATGTAATATCTAATTTAAATGTTGAATCTAATACTAAATAAATTATGGTACTTTCATCGCTTAATGTAATGTTTTTTGTTAATACAGTTGCTTCTTCTGATCTATAATTTAGTGAATCAAATTGCATATAATCAGGTCCACTTAAAACTAAAGTGTAATCTCCAGGATCTACAGAATAGAATGTGCCATATCCATCATCTGTTGTAACATAATAATTTGCTCCTTCTCCTGATTTTCTTATAAGAGAAATAAATACATTTGATAATGGTGCTCCAGCATTAGACATAACATAAAAATCATAACTTGCTCCCGATGTGGATGGTAATGTTTCATTTACAGCTGCAGCTGCATTTATTCTTCCATAACCTGCAGCATGATCCCAACCTGCAATATCTATGTCATCTGCAGTATTTTCTATCATTTTTCTTATTTGATATGGTGTTGCATTTGGATGTAATTGTTTTAACAATGCTGCCAAAGCGGAAACATGTGGTGTTGCCATTGATGTTCCGGCCCAATAATCATATGGTTCTGAATAAACACCATATATTTGAGCTGAATGTCTTGGAATAGTAGATAAGACCTTTTCTCCGGGTGCAGCTACAGAGATAGTATCACTTCTATTTGAAAAATCTGTAACTTCATCTCTTGCATTTGAAGCTGCTACTGCTATAACTCCAGGGTATGAAGAAGGATAATGCCAGTGTTGGTCAGTATGATCATTTCCTGCTGCTGCAACAAATACTGCATTGTGGAATAATGCGTAATCTATAGCAAGTTTTAGAGTTTTAGAATATCCTCCGCCACCCCAACTGTTTGATAATACTTGAGCACCGTTGTCAACAGCCCATATAATACCTCTTGCAACATACGCATCACCAATATAGTCTGGTTGGAATATTGGTATTGACATTATTTTTGCACCATATGCAAGTCCAACTACTCCATTTCCATCTTTTTTAGCAGCAATAGTTCCTGCAACATGTGTTCCATGATCATCTCCATCATCACCAGGGCCACCAATTACTGCATCATAATCTTCATCAGGCATTATTAAATTTCCACTAACTGGATCAAATCCTGCTACAAATTGACCGGCTAAATCTGGATGTTGTGCATCAATTGGTGTATCAATAACAGCAACTATAACATTTGTTCCAGTTGCAACTTTCCATGCATCAATAGCGTTAATTTTATTCATTCCCCACAAGCTATCTTCAGAAACACCATCTATATTTTTTGTAATTGTATCATCTATTATTTCAGGTTTAGGATCTATTAAATCTCTTTTAAAACTTGGCTCAACATATTTAATTCCATCAAGCTTTAATGATTTTAATTTATCATAAGCCTCTTTTAATGTTCCGTCAAATTTTATTCCAACAACCTTAATTTCTGGAATTTCAATATAAACTTCACCATTTAAAGCTTTTTTTATTTCTTCAATTGAATCTTTATTTTCGTATCCTACAAGTATTCTCCCTTCAAATACTTCTGCATTATTGAATTCGCTAAACACAACATTGTTATCTTTATCATTTTCATTCGGATTCAACAAAGTGGTCTGACAACTAGCAAAAATGAACAATATTGATAAAAGACCTATTAAAATATATTTTAAATTTTTCATATTCACCCCTCCTTATTATTGTTTTGACCAGTCATCGTCGCTTCTTAGACTGATTTCCCAATATGTTTTATAATATTTCAAAATACCTTTCACATCAAGTCTATCTCCAATAGTGGCATCTGAAGTTAATATATTAGATCCACCTTTATATACATATATTGAAGCTGTACTGTCCGTTGTGTCATATTCAAGACTTAACCCATATTTATCAATACTTGTTATTGTTCCTGATGAGCTAACTAAAGCACTTGCATAAGGATTTAATCCTATATCATTTTCCTCTAATATAGAAGGATCTAAAGGTATAGCATTTAATTCATTTCCAGATAGCTGATCTAATATCATAACATTTTTCACAGCAAATGTTTTTCCAAAAGTATCTGAATACATATCGCCTTTTACAATAAGAATATCACCGATATTTACATTATAAACATTAGAATCAAATTTCAATTTTAATGCCTTATTTGTTATAGGATCTTCTAAATATACATAATTTTTATATACATCTACTACAGAACCAACAATATTAGCACCAAATAAATATGTTGAAAGATATTTATCTTGAGATTCCTCTATGGAATATATATCATAAATATCTGTTCCAGTAGTAAATGTATTAAATGCATCGGCATCCACTCTACCAAATGGATCTACACCATATCCCTGATCTATAGAAATTGATATTGCACTTGATACATCATTTTGAGTATAAGCATATGCAAGATCTATTGCCCATGAATATGTTTTATTAGGAGCAAGTGGCTCATTATACATATATAATCCGTTAGCATTTAGTAAGAACCATTGTTGAGATGCATAATTTACTGCTAAAGGATAAGGGCCCATAACATCATACATTTGTTGATATACCTTACCATCTTCACCTATATATCCAGGCAATAAATGTTGTTCAGATTGAACTAAATCATAAATCCATAATGTATATTCAAAAATAGCATTATTCAATGAATTATCATAAACTTTTGGTCGGAATTCAAAAATAGGTTCTCTTGCAACGTTTGTTGATAACATAGATGGTGAGGTTAACTCTACATCAAACATACCAAGTGGAATTACAGAACCTAAATAATGTAATGTTGTTTCACCATCATCATAAACAGCCGTAACACCATAATGAACTTCTTTGCCAGGTTCCAACTTAGGGCTGTAGTCTCTGAAGATAAAGTTATTTTTTGAATATTGTGACACATATCCTGCTTTTTCCCAATTTAAGCCATCAAATGACCTGTATATATTATATCCATTTGGATATTGATACAATACCCCATCAGGATCAAACACATTAACAGGGATCCACCATACTTCAACCCATAAATTGGAATTTGGTTGTGCTGCTTCAATATTATAATCTAACTTTTTATTAAATTTTGACTCAAGCAATTTAATCTTATTTTCAACATTTCTTTTAATTAAATTATTTATTTTTACATTAGCTTTTTCAATATTGCTTCCTTGACTATAAAATCCTATTTCCATTCTTCTTGTGTAAGAATCCAAATTAGTTCCCATTCCGTAAGATGCCCAATCTGCAGGTGTATATTTCGGAAGAACTATGTCATTATTATTTAAAATATTTAAATACTTTACAATTTCAATTTGATTATCATTGTAATCATAAACTGTTATATGTAAATCCGTTAACCCATTGTAATCAAAAGTATTAAACACAAATGCCACTTCTGAAGCTCCTGATGTATAACCTCTATCGCCAGTCATAAACCCAGATCCTGGAGTTTTTCCTAAAGATGCATAAATAATATTTATATGATCATTTGATACAGGAGTTGCTGTAATTTCAACAAAAATAGGGTAATTAATTACAACATTATCAATATCTAAAGCTTCTGGTTTATTTTCAGGCGTTGCTCCATTTGAAGCCCAAAGATAGTAATCATTGTATTTATAAACACGAAAATCCACTTCTGGTAATTCTTGTGTATCTGGATCTGGATTTAATTCTGCTTTTCTTAATGTAATATAAACATCTTTTACTTCTCCTGCTTTAAGCTTTAGTCCATCAACTTTTGTCAATGCATGATTCAACTTAGTTGCTTCTATAGTTAATGTTGTAGAATCGGAAGTTAAATTCAATGTAATAGTCGCCATGCCATTTGCATCTGTTGTAGTTGAAATATTATTCACCAAAATATTTGCATTATCAACAGCAGGACCTGATTTTGCATCAGTTACATAAACTACAACAGTAGCATTCCCTGTTATTTCAGATGTAGGTGCAGTATATATGAATCCTTTTTCTGCTATTCCGCCAAATGGATCTTTTGCTACGATTATATAATTTCCATCTTTATTTTCAGTATTAAAGAAATTTGCATATTTTTCCCCTATTAAAGTCGAAGCTTCCTGAGTTCCTGAATATATTTCATATTTTAATTCATCGTTATCATTATCAACAGCATTCCATGTGAATTTAACTACAGAATCATTTACGGCTTCAGATGCAACTTCTGTTTCAAATACTGGTGCTGTATTTGATTTTGTTGTAAATAACCATACAGGACTTTTCGTTTCAAATCCTTTATCATCTCTAACAATAACATACCATGAAACACTATTTCCAGGTAAAAAACCGCTTATTGAAATCTGGGTTTGATCTGTTGTCGCAACAAATGTGTTATTAATATAAACATCAAATTCTAGCGGATCATCATCCACATCAGTTGCAACCCATGATAAGTTAACAACAGCACCGCTTTTAAAAGTTGAATACTCCCATGATACATCATTAGCATTATTATCTGGAATAGGTGTATCTATTTCCGGGAAATGATTATCTCCTTCATATACGCTATTAGCAACCTGAAAATTTATTTCAGGACTTTCGATTTCAATATTTCCTAATTCGACAGCTATAATTTTTACAGAATAATTACCAACTGTAATTAAGTTGGTTATTTGGTATGTTTTATTGGTTGTTGTACCATCTAAAGTAAATTCGCTTTCTCCAGGCTTTTTCATCAATATTTTATATTCATAATCTCTTCCATCTATATATGAAAATATTTCCCATGAAATAATTTTTGATGAATTTTTTAATATAGATGTGTTATTCTGAGTAAGAATTTTTATTTCTTTAACACTTGGAACAACTTTAAAAGTTAACTTGTTGGTTTTAACAGTTTGGTCTCCGGCTATAACTTCAACATAATAATCATAATCCCCTAACTCCCAAAGTATATCTTCTGGAATAGTTACATTTGTTAATTTTAAACCGCTCTTTTCAAAAACCTTTTTTCCAGATTTTTCTACAACTAATTTTGCAGTAAACGAATCAACTCCTGCAACAGACCAGCTAATATCTACAGATGTTTTTACAGGCACAACCCCGTTAATACCAGTAACAGCTTTTGTAATAGTTATAGCTATCGGTTTTTGTTGTGTTAAACATGACGTGAAAAGAAATAGTAATACAAAACTAAGGATTAGAAAAACAAGCTTTTTGCTACTTTTCATCCAACTACCCCCTTTTATAAGATATTGATAATTTACTAATTATTTAAATTTTTCTTTTTTTAATTTAACATCATATTATACAATAATTTTTTACTGTTTTCAAGTTACTTAAAGGTAAATTTAAATAATTAGGAAACCGAATATTAATTAATATAAAAAAGAAGCAACGTTAAGTTGCTTCACTCAAATAGTTTTAATATATCATCTTTTGATAAATTTTTTAGTATGGATTTTTCAACAGTTATTGCAAGATTATACAGATCTGATTTTGCCTTTTTTAATTTTAATATTTTTTCTTCTATTGAATTCTTTGTTATAAATTTATATACAAATACCGGTTTTGTTTGTCCAATTCTATAAACTCTGTCTGTTGCTTGATTCTCAACAGCTGGATTCCACCATGGATCATAATGTATTACATAATCAGCACCTGTAATATTTAACCCAGTTCCACCAGCTTTTAAACTAACTAATAGTAGTTTAATCTCATTATTTCTATTAAAATCTTCAATAATCTCTACTCTTTTTTTTGTTTGACCAATTATTTTACTATATTTTATATTCTCTTCATTCAACCATTCTTCCATAATATTAATCATTTTAACAAATTGCGAAAACACAACTATTTTATGATTTTCACTTAGTACTTCTAATACAAATTTTTTAAATTCATTAAATTTAGAAGATTCTATATTTAACCCAAGCAGTTTTGGATGATTTACAACCTGTCTTAATCTTAACAATCCTTCTAATATGCTAAAGTTTAAATTTCCCTGCGACATAGCTATTTTTTGTCTATATTCATGTAAAATTTGATGATATATTTTCACTTGATGTTGCGTCATCTCGTTAAATATATATTCTTCTGTTTTTGGCGGTAATTCGTTTAAAACATTTTCTTTTTTTCTCCTTAATATAAAAGGATTTATCTTTTCTTTTAATTTTTTTATACTTTCTTTATTTGCATAGGTATATTTTCTGTTAAATTCTTTTCTTTTTCCAAAAAAGCCTGGCATTAAAAAATCAAAGATATTGTATAAATCATTTAGTGAATTTTCTAATGGCGTTCCTGTTAAAGCTAACTTATGTTCGGCTTTTAATTTTCTAATTGTCTTATATAATTTGGTTTCATTATTTTTTATGTATTGTGCCTCATCTAAAATGATATAAAATAATTTTATTTTTTTAAATTCTTCAAATGAATTTCTTATTGTTCCGTAAGTTGTAAGTATTACATCAACATCTTCAGGTATTTCTTTTTGATTATTATGATAAATATAATATTTTATATTGGATGTAAATTTTTCTATTTCATATGCCCAGTTATATACAACAGAACGCGGAGCTATTATTAAAAATTTTCTATTATTTCCTTTTAAAGATAAAATTAAAGCTATAGTTTGAAGAGTTTTTCCGAGCCCCATATCATCTGCCAAAATTCCATTGAAATTGAGTTCTTGAAGATATCTTAAAAAATAATACCCGTATATCTGATAATCTCTCATAGGTATTTTTAATTCAGGAATTTCATACTCTTTTATTTTTTCAAAATTTTTAATATTTTCAATAAACTGTTTTGTTTTATCATCAATGGTATTTATTTTTAATTCTTTGCTATTTAATAAAGAATATATGTTATAGACTTCTATTTCTATTTTTTCATCCTTAAATTTAATTTCTTCTAATTTTTCAAGGATTTTCGGCGGGATTTTTATAAATGTTTCGTCTTTTAATATTATAAAATTATTTTTTCTATTTTTGGCAATATTTAAATCTATTTTTCTATTATCTTTTAATTCAATTTCACCATCAATATCAAACCAGTTATTCTTCAAATTCAGGTTTAATTTCATACTTTTTATTTCATGCATTTTTATATTTTTATTCATTTTTACTATTACGTTTTTATCCAGATTTTTGATTTTATTTTCTATAAAATCAAAAAATGATTCTATTTCTAAAAACCCCTTTCCCTGATTATCCAATTCAATTCCAGCATTTTTTAATGAATTAATTAATTTTTCTTCTTCTTCAAGATTTCTATGTTTGTAATCTTCATAGAATTCTACTTCATTACTATATAAAAATTTTCCTTTCAGATAGAATTTATCTTTAATAAAATTTATATATAAATTCAACTTAGGAATAAATAAATCCTTTTTTATTCCCAATTTATCGTCTATTTCAAGTTCTAACCCGTAACGTTCATATTTTATTAAATGTTCTTTTATAAATTTTTCCAATCCTTCTTTATTTTTAAAAGTTATATATGTTTTTATATTATCGTATTTTGGTAAATGGATAGAAGCTTTTGTTTTTATTAAAGATATCATGTTATTTTCAATATAAGCCATATCATTAATCGAAGAAATAATATTATCATATTTTAGTTCTGGCAATATTTCTATTGTAGCTTTATTTTCTTCTTTATCTTTTTTTAGATGTATTTTTAATTTGATATCTTCCCCCCAATTTATCATTTTTTTATTTCTAAAAAGTACTTTTTTATTATTAATTTTTTTAATATCTTCAAAACTTTTTAAGACAAGTTCATAACCTGGTTTTGTTTCTATATATCCAGGAGTCAATAATTTTTTTATATCGATTTCATCCTCAGGTACTTTTAATTTTAAAAAATCCATAACTTCATTATATGAGTTTATATCTTTTCTTAAAAGAATTCTGTTATTTTTTTTATATCCCAATTTTACTATCGTTTTTTGTCTGTCGGGATATATTAAATAATATGTATCGCCATAATCTTTAAAATTAAAATAATTGTCTAATCTATAATCCAGTGTATAATCATCATCAAATATACCCAGACTTTCAATATATTTTTCAATTTCAATAATTAAACGAACGATATGTTTACACAAAAACGGTGCCTTTATATTATCCTGGCAAGTACAGTTGTATTTTATTTCATGTTTTTTTTGATTGAATATTAATTCAGGCTTTGCATAATTAAAATATTCAAGGAAAATTACTGAAAATATTGTTTTTTCTTCATCATTGTAAATTGCAAATTCATAATCTTCATAATAATATTGAGCTAATTCAAGTTCCAATGCTTTTTTTATCAATTTTTCTGGAATTACTTTTTTTATATTTTTCAATCTTTCCAGTAATATACCGGTATTTTTTATATATATCTTTTTATCCATGATAATCTCCCCTTTTAAAAACTGAGTTTTTTTGTTATAATTATATATACAAAATTTATATATAAGGTGATAATATGGAGAATTTGACATTATCAATCCAGCCGACTATAAGTTATCTTGGATCATTTTTGGGCGGAATACTGTCATTTTTCAGCCCATGTGTTTTACCTTTAGTTCCTCTGTTTTTCGGTATATTGATACCTGATATTAAGAATTTACCCCTAACGTTAAAACGAGGTATTGCATTCTTTATCGGATTGTCAATGTTTTTTTCTTTACTTGGAGCATTAGCCGGTAGTATAGGTTTTATATTATCAAAATATCAGTTTATACTTAATATTATAGCAGGGATTTTTATTATAGCAATGGGAATATATTATTTAATTGATAAATCATTTTTTAAGGGGTTAAAATTTAATTTTTCAAAATATAAAAATACATCATTTATAAGTGCTTTTATACTTGGAATTTTGATTTCATTCATATGGATACCGTGTTCTGGACCTGTATTGGCCGCTGTTTTAGCCTTTGCCTCTACAACGTCAAATGCTTTTAAAGGTGCGTTTATGCTATTTTTGTATTCACTTGGAATTTCAATACCTTTTTTATTTTTAAGTGGCATAATCAGCAAAATAGTTTCAAAAATTACATTTGGTACCCCTAAATGGGAAAAATATTTAAGAATTACAGGAAGTGTTATTTTGATTTTAATAGGTATTTTAGTTATTTTTGGTAAATTCAATTCATTACAGGGAGTGTGATAAAATGAAAAATTTATTTGTTTTTGCGATGTTTATATTTGCAATATCTATATACAGTTATGCAGCAAACCTTGATGATTTTATTATTCATGATTTTAATACAGCTCTTAAAATAGGTGAGATAACAGGAAAAAATGTTGTCATTATGTTTTCCTCTAAAAGCTGTTATTATTGTAAAAAATTTAAAGAGGATGTATTAACAGATAAGGAAATTCAGAAATGGTTAAGAACAGAATTTATATTCGCTGAAATATATGCAGATAAGAATAAAATTGCAAATTTTAAGAATAAAAGTATGAATTATGTTGAATTATTCGGTGCTTTTGGAATACGTGGAACACCAACATTTTTCTTTTTTGATAAAGAACCACTTGCTCAATTACCAGGATTTGTTGAGAAGGATACTTTTTTGTCCATCTTAAAATATTTTAAATATTTGAAAACAAGAAATATTAAGTATCAGGATTTTGTGAAAAGCAATATAAAAGTTAATATTGAACGCAAAATTTTAAAACTAAAAAAAGAAGATATAGAGTATTTACTTTTAAATGATCCAAATACAAAAAAATACAATGAAAAAATGGATAAATATACAAATGTGATTTTGGATAAGGTTGATAAAAAATTAGAAGAAAACTTTTATGTTATAATTTATGAAAAGTAAATATAAAAAATATTGTTTTTAGTGATTTTCTATGATATAATATCCATGTAAAATAATAGTAGATATATAATAAAATCAAAGGACGGTTTTATTATGAAAATAACAAAAATAAAAAAATTATATATAAAAAACAAAAAGCCCTTTAATGGGGCTTTTTTACTTTTTTGGAGGTGAAAAGGATGAAAAGGGTTGCTATTGTTGGAGCACAATGGGGTGATGAAGGTAAAGGAAAAGTTGTTAATTATTTCTCAAATAATTATGAATGGATTGTAAGATTTTCTGGTGGAGCCAATGCAGGACATACTATATATTACAAAGGGAAAAAATATGTAAACCATTTATTACCTTCAATTATACCTGAAGGTAATTCAAAAGCTTTTTTAGGAGCAGGAATGGTTATAGATATAGAGCAATTAATAAAAGAACTGGAAATTCTGGAAAATGATTTTCCGGGTGTTTCTTCAAAAATATATATAGATTTAGAAGCTTTTATAGTTTTACCATATCATAAAGAAGAAGATGCAATTTTAGAAAGTTTAAGAAAAAATCCAATAGGAACAACAAAAAAAGGAATTGGTCCTGCATATACTGATAAGGTATCAAGAGAAGGATTCAAAGTTTACCACCTTTTTGATGAAGATTTATTAAAACAAAGACTTGAAGAGATTATTTATTTAAAAAGGAATATATTTGGTGAAAAATATAATTTTATGCCAGAAGATATTTTTAATTACCTGATAAAGCAGAAAAAAAGATTGGAAAAATTGAATGTGAATTTCACTTCTGCAATAGATATGGCTGATGTTTTCAGAAACACTTCTGTATTATTTGAGGGTGCTCAAGGTGTGTTACTTGATCTTGATTTTGGCACATATCCTTTTGTGACTTCCGGTGCAACAATGGCTCATGGTGTTTCTTCCGTCGGTTTTTCAACATTTGAGCTCGATGAAGTATTGGGTGTATTAAAAGCATATACAACACGCGTTGGCGAAGGGCCTTTCCCAACAGAAGAATTTGAAGAAATTGGTGAAGTAATAAGAAAAAAGGGAAACGAATTTGGCGCAACTACAGGAAGGCCAAGACGTGTTGGCTGGCTTGATTTACCCGCATTGAGATATGCAAAATTAAGATCTGGCTTAACAAAATTTGTCATTACAAAAGCAGATGTTTTAAATGGACTTGATGAAATAAAGGTTTGTGTTGGTTATGAAATAAATGGAAAAATAAAAGAAATTCCAACATCATCCTATGATTTTTTTGTGGCAAAACCTATATATGAAAGTTTAAAAGGATGGCCTGATACAAAACATATTAATTTCTTGAAATATATGGCATTTATTGAAGAAAAAACAGGTATTGAAATTTCTCATATATCCTACGGACCTAAAACAGAAGAAATGTGCAGTAAAAATGAGATGATATTTAATATTTAATTACAGATTATGTTATAATAAATAATAGAATAATGCTAATCGTGTATAAGGAGGGGTTTCATGTTGTATAATATGCCAACAAAATTATATTATGGAAAAAATATTATTTCGCAACATAAAAATGAAATGATCTGTGGTGAAAAAGCTTTAATTGTAACTGGTAAAAATTCTGCCAAAATAACAGGCGCTCTGGATGAGGTGATTTCTGTTCTTAATGAATTCAAGATACCCTATGTTCATTATGACGGAATTGGCGAAAATCCAACATATGATATGATCTTAAAAGGAAGAGACATTGGTTTAAAAAACGAATGTGATTTTGTTATAGCTATTGGTGGTGGAAGCCCTATGGATGCCGGAAAAGCTATAGCTGTATTAACAGCAAACCTAGATTTGATTCCTGATGATTTGTTTGATAATAATAATTATGACGTTTCACTACCAATTGTTGCTGTGCCAACGACTGCCGGAACAGGAAGCGAAGTAACTGAATATGCTGTTTTGACAAAGCCAAATGGAAGAAAAACCGGTTTTAAAAGTAATTTAATCTTTCCTGATGTCTCTTTTTTAGACCCTATATATATGTTAAAGATGAATAAAAACCTCACATTAACTACTGCGGTTGATGCGCTGTCCCATGCTGTAGAAGGGCTTCTCTCTAAAAAATCAACTCCAATATCAAATATACTTGCCAGAGAATCCATTGAATTAATATATAGATATTTACCAAAAACTTTGGAAGATCTGGAAAATATTGAATACAGAGAAAAGCTGGCTATTGCATCAACTTTAGCTGGTATGGTTATAGCACAAACAGGAACAATCTTACCTCATTCATTAGGATATAGAATTACAATACATAAAGGAATAAGACACGGACAGGCTACAGCTATATTTTTACCAATAATTGCCAAAGAGGTAAAGAAAGAAAATCCAAAAAAAGTAGAAACTCTTGAAAAAATTTTTGGAACTTTAGAAAATTTTGAAATCTTTTTAAAAGAAATAGGAACATATAATTTTAATATAGTTTTTACTGAAGAAGAATTAGAATTATTTTCTGAAGAAGTTATGAATTCATCGCATATAAAAAATACACCTGGTAATTATGATAAAAATAAAATTAAAGAAATGTATAAAAAAATTGCAAAAATATGATAAAATATTGAATAAGGGGGAAATGCATTGAAAATATATTTTGTAAGACACGGAATGACGAATTGGAATCTTCAAAAGAAATGGCAGGGTAATGTTGATACTACTTTAAATGATGTAGGTTTAAAACAGGCTGAAAATCTGGGGATAAGATTTAAAAAAGAAGATTATGATATTGTTTATTCTTCACCTTTAAAAAGAGCCTATCAAACGGCTGTTAAAATAGCTGATAATATAAAATCAAAACCTATAATCATAGAAGATTTTAAAGAAGCTCGTGTTAAATTATGGAATGGGTATAGTATAACTGAAGTAAAAGAAAAATTCCCAGAAGAATTTAAATTATGGTCTGAAGATCCCTGGGCTTTTGTAAATGGTGTTGAATCATTGGCTGAAGTTCAGCAAAGAAGTGTAAAGGCATTAAAAAAAATTATATCAGAAAATAGTGTTGATAAAAACATTGTGATTGTATCCCATGCTTTATTAATAAAAACACTGATTTGCTGGATATTGAATTTAAATTTAAATCAACACAGGAATTTTATGCTTGACAATGCATCTGTTTCGATTGTGGAATATAATGAAAATAAATTCAGATTACTGAATTTAAATGAAACATGGCATCTTGATTTAGAAAAAATAGAACATCCCAAAACGGTGGAGGAAGAAGTATGAGACTTTATACATATTTTTTACCTGATGAAAATATTGAAACTCATAAGTATTATATAGTTATAGATACATTAAGAGCTACATCCACAATTGCCACCGCATTGTCTGTCGGAGCATCTTATATTGTTGTTGCTAAAAATCCAGAAGAAGCTTTTAATCTTAAAGATAACAATACACTTCTATTAGGAGAAAGGAATGCTTTAAAAATTTCAGGGTTTGATTATTCTAACTCTCCTTCGGAAATACTAAAAAATGCGGCAGCATTTAAAAATAAAAAGGTGGTTTTATGTACTACAAATGGCTCTAAAGCATTAATAACAGCAAATCTTAGAGGGATAACTATAGCAACATCATTATTAAATTTAAAAGCCGTTTTGCAATATCTAATAGCAAAAAAAGTAGATGATATTGGATTTATCTGTAGTGGCAATGAGGGTAATATATCGCTGGAAGATGTATTTACCGCAGGAAGAATGTTAAGCGTATTATCAAAACAAGATATTACATATTTCAATGATGAATCCTATATTGCTTTAAACATGGCTAACATCCCACATACAAGAATATTACAGTATTCAACACATGCTCAGAAATTAAAGAAAATAGGGTTAGATAAGGATTTAACCATGTGTTTTAATGAAGGGCTTTTAAATGTCGTTCCAATTTCCAAGATGAATAAAAATGAGTTTAAATCTAAAATAGATATATAAAAATCTGGAGGTGTGGTATGAAAAAATTTGTTTTAGTTTTACTATTGGTTGCATTCAGTATTTTAAGTTTTTCTGAGATTATAGGTTATTTAACAAAAAATGGAAAAGTATTGGAAAATTATTATCTGGATGATAAAAGGTTTGAAATTGAGTATTTGAATAGAATCAATTCAATGCAAAAAAATGGTCAGCAGTATGATAAAATGAAAGAACCATATTATATGTTATCTACAATAAAAGATATTTTGAATTACAAAATTCTTGAATATTATGCGAAAGAAAGCGGCTATAAAATAGATATGGATAAAATTAATCAGCAAATTGAAACTTTAACTTCACAATATTTGAGTAATCCTCAAACTAAAGAACAAATAATAAAATATTTTGGTTCAGAAGATAAACTAAAAGAATATTTAAAAGATGCATTAGTTTCAAATGAATATTATAAATTTATAGACGAAAATATTGGAAAAGTTACAGAAAAAGATTTAGATGAATATATCAACAAAAATTTCGAAAATATAAAACTAAGAAATGAAAAAGTTCTTACAAGACATATATTGGTTACAGATGAAGCTACAGCTAATAAAATATTAAAAAATATTAAAAACGGAAATATTTCATTTGAAGATGCTGTAAAAAAATATTCAATAGATACACAATCTGCAAAAAATGGAGGAAAAATTGAATGGGTTGCAAAAAATCAGGTTGTTCCAGAATACTTTGATGCTGCAATTAATGCCAAAATTGGCGAAATTGTTGGGCCCATTAAAACAAACTATGGTTACCATATAATTAAAGTTGATGATAAGAAAGTATATAAATCAATTCAGGATATAAAAGCAGATAATGAACTTATAAATAATCTTAAATTAGAAATCAAAAATGAAAAATTATATAAATGGTACACAGATTATTCCAAAAATTTTGGTTATGCATTAAGATATGAGCCACTTCTTTATGAAGATAGAATTGAAAAAGCTAAAACCATAGAAGAAAAAATTACTATAGAAAAAAAATTATATGATGCTATTAGAACAAATGAAAATGCTCCAGAATTATGGAAAATAAGTTACTTAAATTTAGTAAAAGAATTAAATACATCTTTACCCGAAATGCTTAAGTTAAAAGAAACAATAAATACATATAGAAATAGCACATATATTGAAATGTCAGAAGAAGATATAAGTAAAAACATTGATGAACTTGAAAAAAACATAAAAAATATAAAAGATGAAAAAGAAAAGGCTTCAAAAGAAAAATTAAAAAGAGATATGGAAAATCTTTACTATGCAAAAATTATGTATCCGGAACTTTTTACAGAAAATATGGATATAAATAAAACTAAAGATTATATTAATGAATTGAAAAATAAAGAATTTGAAATATTAAAAGGAATATATATGAAAGATAAAGATATGAATACACTTATAAGATTATATCAATTAAACCCGGATGACCCTGAAATTTCATTTGAATATAATTATTCATATTATCAATACATTAAGCAATATATTCATACACAACCTAAAGATGTTATACAACCAGAACTGGAAAAAACACTTCAGGCATTTGAAAAAATATACTCTTCTACAGACAATTCAGATATAAAAGAAAAATCTAAGAAAGTTATAGATGAAATAAAATCTACATTAAAGAATATGATGGATATAAACGGGAAAAAATAATTTTCTGGAGGATTCATTATGGATGCATTGGGAAAAATATATAATGTTACATCAGTGGTAACAATGAATGTTGATAATAAAATAAACGGAATTACTGTAGCCTGGATAACCAGAGTATCAATAAAGCCAGCTATGATTGCAATTTCAATTGGAAAAAAAAGATACTCTTATGAATTATTAGAGAAAACTGATAGATTTGGTATATGCATATTATCTAAAAAGCAAAAAGATATAGCAAAATTATTTGGAAGCAAAAGCGGAAGAATTTTCAATAAATTTAAAAATATTGAATATGAAATGACAAAAAATAAAATTCCAAAATTAAAAGACATTATAGCTTTTTTTGAGTGTAAAATAATTAATAAAACTGATGCGGGAGATCATGTTATTTATATAGGTGAAATTGAAACTGAAGAATTATTAAGTTTTGAAAAGCCATTGCTATATGGCGAACATGCATTGATATAAGATTCTATCATATGTGTAAATATAAAAACAAGCCGTTTTACGGCTTGTTTTTATATTTCTATTAATTCATATTCTTTATTTCCAAGGCCAATTTGTTGTGCATGATTTAATCCAGCTTCCCAATCAGCATTTGGATGAACAAATTTGAATTTATCCTCCCCTACAAAATCATGAGAATTGTAAATTTTGCTTCCGGGAAGAGCAGGAGCATTTTTAACCAAGTCAACACTCGCCATATCCAGAGCTACAGGATCAAAAGAAGCAGCGATTCCAATATCCGGGACAATTGGATAATCATTATTTGACCAGCAATCGCAATCCGGGGAAACATTCATTATGAAATTTATATAAAATGCGGGTTTATCTTTTACTATAGCGTATGTGTATTCTGCGATTTTCTTATTCATTATTTCAGATGATTCATTCCAGACCACCTGTGCAGCATTATATTGACAAACAGCAATACATTGACCACAGCCAACACATTTATCGTAATCAATATATGCAATCTTTTTTTCATTGAGATGAATAGCATCATAAGCGCAATTCTTTACACATATACCACAGCCAACACAATTCTTATCTACAATTTTAGGCTGAGATGTTGAGTGTAATTCTAATTTTCCTCCTCTGGATGCACATCCCATTCCCATATTTTTTAAAGTACCACCAAATCCAGCCTGCTCATGCCCTTTAAAATGCGCCATGGAAATAATCACATCACTATCCATTATTACGGTACCAATTTTTGCAGTTTTGCAATAATGTAGATTTATAGGAACCTCTACATAATCAGTACCTTTTAAACCATCAGCTATTATAACATGACAACCTGTTGAATGTGGGTTAAATCCATTTTCATAAGCACTTTGAATATGATCCAACGCATTTGATCTTTTTCCAGAATACAAAGTATTGGCATCTGTTAAAAAAGGTTTCCCTCCAAGTTTTTTAATTAATGCCACAATTCTTGCAGCGTAATTTGGTCTTATATAGGCTAAATTCCCAGGTTCTCCAAAATGAATTTTTATTGCAACAAATTTATCTTTAAAATCAATTTTTTCAATACCAGCTTTTTTTACCAATCTTTCCAGTTTGTCGAGTAAGTTCATACCAGGTCTTGTTCTTAAATTTGTAAAATAAACCTTTGAAGCCATAAAAATCCCCCTTTTATAATATTTCAATTTTTTTCAATAAATCTTCATATGTTATTTTAGTATTATTTAGTAGAAAATATTCTTCATTATGAAATTTGATTTTTGAATTCTCAAGTAAAGGCAAATTTTTCCTTTTAAAACCTATGAAATTTGATTTTAATTTTAATGGAACTGTAAGCCTTTCTTTTTTAAATGTAATCATAATATTTTCAGCTATTTTTGTTCTGACAAGATCGCCAAAAGAATCATGATACGGGCCAGCTACTACATTGTCTCGTTCTTTTCCATATAAACATATACCAAGTCTTATAACCTTTTTTCCTGTAGATTCTATAATTTCTGTCATTTTTGCAGCTTTTTCGACAGCTGTGCCTAATGTTTCGGGAACATACTCTCCTTTTTTAAACATAATTTCCAGTTTTGAATTTTTTAATATGACTGTTGGATGGATTCTTATACTTTTTACTTTTAAAAAAGATGTAATTATTGCTGAGTTTATATCTTTATTATAAGAACTTTCAGGTAATCCAGTCATTAGATGAATGCCATAACTTATATTATTTTTTTCAAGCAGGTCAATAGCGGTCCATACGTCATTTAAAGTATGAGGTCTGTTTGCAGCTTTTAAAATATTGTCGTAAAACGATTGAACACCAATTTCAATAAAATTTATCGAATAATTTTTTAAAATATTGATTTTTTCGCTGGTTATTTCTTCTGGTGATGTGGAGAATCTTATTCCAAATGCCTTATAATTGTTAATTTTATCTTGAGCCCATTTTAAGTAATATAGCATTTCATCATCTTTCATTCCTGTAAATGTTGCACCATAAAATGCAATATAGGGTTGGGAATTTTCAGGAAAATAATTTATATATTTTTCGAAGGTTTCATTCATTTTGTTTATGTCGGGTTTTATTTTTATTCCTGTTGCAGAATATTCGTTACAAAATACGCATATTTTTTTGCATCCTGCATGTGGAATGAAAATAGGAATTATATATTCTCTTGACAAAATTCTCACCTCAAAAATCATAATAAGACTGTCTAAAAAGTCTAAAATGAAATGAAGGCTCGAAGATTGCCCTTAAAATTATGAATGGAAGCCGTCAAAAAAACAGGACGTTTTTTTGAGTGAAGCTTTTTCATGGATGAAAAATCTGAACGACGGCTGAGAATGAATAATTTTAAGGATAAGCAATCGAGCTGCCTGAGTGAATTTGACTTTTTGGACATCGTAATCATAATTTTAAACAGGCTATTATAATTTAAATATATTAAAATTATAACATAAAATTCATCTATAACCCAAAATAAATCGACGGTAAAACCGTCGATTTATTATTTTATGCCTATTAATTTTTTTACGAAATTTGGTAATGCGAAACTTGCAACGTGAATTTCTTCGTTATAATATTTTAAAGTTTCTTTCTTTTCAAAGTTTTTAATTTTTTCGGGATTAAAATCTTTTAGCGGGTCTAACCCTTTTGATGCAAAAGTATAACTCCACATACCAGATGGATATGTTGTCATGAATCCCATATAAACTTTTGTAACAGGAAATGCACTTTTTATTCTATTGTAAGCAATTCCAACCCAGGCTCTATCATAAAAAGGATCTTCTGTTTCTGCAGAAAATACACCATTTTCTGTTAATGCATTATTACATGCTTTATAGAAATCTTCAGTAAATAGATGACCGCCTTCTCCAGCTGTAGGATCTGTAGAATCTACGATTATCACATCAAAATAATTTTCAAATTGTCTTACATATTCTGCACCATTTTCATTCACTATTTTTAATTTTGGATTGTCAAATTCAACGCTTGTTGTTGGTAAATAATTTTTTGCTGCTTCAATAACCATTGGATCAATTTCACACAAAATAACTTCTTCAACGGACGGATGTTTTAAAACTTCTCTTGTAGATCCTCCATCACCACCGCCAATTACTAAAACTCTTTTAGGTTCTGGATGAATGAACATTGGAACATGGACCAACATTTCATGGTACATAAATTCATCAACTTCTGTTGTCATTGTGATACCATCCAATGAAAACACTCTACCTAATTCTGGATTTTCGAACACATCAACACGTTGATATTCACTTTGGCCTGAAAATAATATTTTATTCATTTTCATAAATAATCCAACATCTCCACCTGTGTACCATTCCATATATAATAAATGTCTTCCTGGTTCTAATTTTTTTTCCATTTTTATCCCTCCTTAAACTTCCACTTTATGTGGTGAGTTTTCAGCTATACCTATTTCTTCATAAACTCCTCTTAAATGTTCTATTGTTTGTGCTCTTTGAGAGTTAAATGCTTTTTTTAAGAATTCAAAGCTTTTCCACGGATCAACATGATCACCGCATGTATAAATATCAACAGAAGCATAACCATATTCTGGCCATGTATGAATAGCAAAATGAGATTCAGAAACTATTACAGCTCCACTCACCCCATGGGGTAAAAACCTGTGGAAAGTTGAGGTTACTATAGTTGCTCCAGATTCAATAGAAGCTTTTTTCATTAATTCTTCTATTTTGTCTACGTCGTCTAATATATCTTTGTCACATTCATAAAATTCTGCTATAATATGTCTTCCTAATGATTTTGCCATTTGCAACCCTCCCCATGGAATTTTTTTATTGTATTTCAATCCATAAAACTTTGGCTTTTTTCTTTTTGCTGGCATTTTTTATATAATGTATTTTATCAGATTTAAAATAAAAAGCATCTCCCGTTTTAGCTTTATATTTTGCATCATCTAACCATAATTCAATATTACCTTCTAAAACATAACCAAATTCAGAACCTTCATGATAATTTTCTTCTTCTGTTTGCGCCAATGGTTCTAATTCTACAATCATAGGTTCTATTTTTTTTACTTCTGTATCTGTCATAAGCAATTCTTCCTTTACACCATCTGGCGTATCATAAATAGGAACCCTTTCACTTTTTTTATAAATAACTTTTTGATCTTCAAAATCAGAAAAGAATTCTTTCAAATTTGTACCCAGTGCTCTTAAAATCATTTCTAAACTTTCAAGGGTAGGCGAAGTTAAATCTCTTTCTAATTGAGAAATAAATCCTCTTGTTAAGTCAGCTCTTACAGCTAATTCTTCTTGAGTCAACCCTCTCGAAAGTCTTAATTTTTTTAACTTTTCGCCTATTTTCATAATATCACCTGTGTTTTATATATGTCTTTTGTGTATTTTATAATAAACAGCTCAAAACCTTTTTAAAAAGTCATTTTATCATAAAACAATAAAATTTTACAATAAAAAAATCTTGTTTTTTGCAATTTTATGAGTAGTATAATAAACAGTACGTTTATTATTATAATCTTTTTTTCTTTTTATGTCAACAATATTCTTGTCAAAAACGTATTTTTAATATTAATTTTTTTTTACATATATTCTTTGTTTTATGAGAAATTAATGTTATAATCAAATTAGACGATATGTATTTAGGATATAGGAGGTATTTTTATGGATAAAATTAAGGTAAAAGTTATTTATGAATCTGATGACCAATCTTATGAAAGAGAATTTTCAAAGGAAGAATTTAATAATTTCAATGAATTGGTGAATTTTTTTCAAACAGAAAAAGCAAATTCTGTATTGACAGGAATGAAAATAAACGAAAAAGAAATTCCAATGAAATATTATGATGAAATAAAAAATGCTTTTTTCGAAGGCGGAGAGAATATAGAATTGATATTTGACGATCTTTATGGTCTTGTCAAAAAACTCTTATTGGAAGGAAAACAATACATATTCAAAATAGAAAATTCACTTAGTTCAATATCAAAGGAAATTATGCTGAATACTCAAGAAGGTCATAAAATGATAAAAGCCCTCGCTGAAGGACTACAAGCAATGAATACTATTCTTTCACAGGCATCTAAAGTATTAAATAAAACTTTTATTACAGAAGAAGAAATGGAAAAACAAAAAGAAATTCTGGAAAAAATAATAGAATCACAAAGTATTTCAGATAATGTTGAAATTTCAGATATCATTGATTATGAATTTTCTGAAATTCTGGAAATTTTCAAAAAAGCATTTGAAAGAGCCATCGATGAAATTGAATAAGAATAAAGTATATACACCGGAGGTGTGAAAATGTATCAACCAAATAATTTTCAAACAAATAATTTTCAAAACGCCAACAATAGATATGTTGAAAACATGGTTAAAACTGCAAGTCCAGCAAAATTAGTGGAATTGTTATATTTGAATTCTATAGAGCGTTTAAATAGAGCTGTTAATATGATAAAAAATAAAAAAATTGCAGAAGCTCATAATCAGATTGTTAGAGTTGAAGATATTATTATGGAATTAAATTTATCATTAGACATGGAAAAAGGAGGAGAAATTTCTAAAAATTTAAGAGCTTTATATAATTATATGTATAGACGTCTTTTAGATGCTAATTTAAATAAAGATATAGAAATATTAGAAGAAGTAAAATCACTTTTAAATACACTATTAGAAGCGTGGAGAGAAGCTATGAAGCAGGCAAGCGATGTTGTAAAACAGCAAGTTAATCAAGGGCAAAGGAAAGGTTTGGATATTTCAACATAAATAAATTTCAAAATATAATGCAAAAATAGATATCTATGAAAATATAAAAACAGATGTTAAACATCTGTTTTTATATTTTTTGTGATATAATTTTAATAGGAAGGTAAAATTTTTTTAAGTTAGGGGGGAGTTTTATGGAATTTAAAAAAGCGAGTGAAGTCCCTAAGATTACAATTGTTGATCTCGTAAATGAAACATTTAAAGACTATTCTGTTCCTATAAACTGGACTATGACATCGTTTGAATATGATTTAAGAGAAAATTCGATTTCTCTTGATGATTCCTATATAGTATATGAAGATAATAAACCAATAGGTTTTTCTCTTGTCTCAATTAGAGGTGCCAGAGGAAGAATAGATGCTTTTGGATTCTTGAAAGAATTCAGACTTAAAGGTTATGGTTCGGAATTATTATATTATACTCTGGAAAAGATGAAGTGGAAAGGTATAACTAAAATAACATTAGAAGTTGTTGATGAAGAGACAAGTGCAAAAAAATTTTATAAGAAACACGGATTTAAAGAACGTCGAATACTTGAAAGTTTTATAAAATATCTTGATAAAACTGATGATACAAAATTTAAATATGTGGAAACTGATAATAAATATATACACGATAGAGCGGTAGAAGCATTACATTATATAGGTAGAAATCCAAACTGGCAGCGAGAACCTAAAACGCTCGAATTATCCAGAGAACGTTATAAAATGGAAAGAATCATTCAAAAAGGTTTTACGATTGGTTATGTTGTATGGGGCAAAACAAAAGAAGGAGTTTTTATTGTAGATGTTTCACCAATTGTGGATACTACAAAATATGAAGAAATATTAAAGGATTTAATCAATAGATTTGCAAATATGAATTTTAAAAATATAACTATAGTATCTTTACCAGAAAATGATCCATTATATGAATTAATAAAAAAATATGAATTTACACCATTCTTAAAGCAAGTAGAGATGGAAAAAAGGATTCATTAAAAAAGCAGCGTGATTTACGCTGCTTTTTTAAAAAACATAAATTATTTAAAAAATCTAAAATGACGTCCATTCATTTCTTAACAACCCCATTATTATTTCGTCATGATATTTACCTTCTCTGAATATTTCTTCTCTAAGTATGCCTTCAATTTTGAATCCAACTTTTTCATAAGATTTTATAGCTCTTTTATTAAAACTAAAAACGTGTAACTTTACTTTATTAACATTCATTTCATTGAATATAAAATTTATCAGCACTTTCATGGCATCTGTGCCATATCCTTTATTCCAGAATGGTTTACCCAGAAAAATTCCAACAGTTGTTACAGAATTTTTCCAGTCTACACTAACAATTCCACATCCACCTATATATTTATTGTCTTCTTTTCTTTCTATAGCAAAACTGTAATTATCTGCTTTCATAGGGTTTAGTTTTTCATACCATTTTAGTTCATCTTCATAACGGAATGGAAGAGGTATTCCTGGCATTAAATATTTTTTTACATCAAAATCATTTATGTATTCTAATATATTAGCTATATCATCTTTTGAGTATGCTCTTAATCGAATTAATTTTCCTTCATACATTTGAAATCCCCCCTCTGTTATTTGCGTATATTATAACAAAATTTATTTTGTTTGTCAATAATAAAAATTTACCGAAGTTGTAAATATAAAATTTGCAAATGCTGATCTCGTTCAGACGCTCATTTGCTTATATGATTAATAATAATAACGAATTATAATCTGAGAAAAGGCTTGAAAATTCCCGAGTTAAATATTTGCGTGAGCTGTCAAAAAAACAGGACGTTTTTTTGAGCGAAACCATTGCATGNNTGATTCGTTATTATTATTTCCTCATATTTCTATAAATTTTTATTATTTACAATAAAAGATAATAATAGTAAAAAAGTATATGATTTAATATGATATAATATATCAGAAAACTTTTTTGGGAGTGATTTTATGATTTTTGATACAATTGCTGCAATTTCAAGCCCTATTGGAACAGGAGCTATAGCTGTTATAAGATTAACAGGGGAAAACACTATTAACGTTATAAAATCTCTTTTTAACATACATGCTCCTGAACCAAAAAAAATGTATTATGGCTGGATTAAAGAAAAAGATTATGTAATAGATGAAGTTACATGGGTTTATCATAAAGGGCCAAAAAGTTATACTGGAGAAGATATGCTTGAGATATTCTGCCATGGCGGTATATTAGTAACAAAAAAAATTTTAGAAAAAATAATGACGTTGAATGTAAGAGAAGCTTTACCAGGAGAGTTTTCCAAAAGAGCTGTTATGAATAGAAAAATGAATTTGTTAAAAGCGGAAGCTATTAATGAATTAATTCATGCCAATTCAGATTTCGCATTGAAAGCTGCAACAAATCAAATGGATGGTAAATTGTCAAAAAGAATAGAGATAATAAAAAAAGAATTATTTAATATTGCTGCCAGAATTGAGGTTGAAATGGATTATCCAGATGATTTTGAAGTTGATAATTTTCAATTTTTAAAATCATTAAATACAATAAAAGCAGAGTTAGAGGAATTATATGAAAACGCTGATAACGGAATATCCGCAATAGAGGGAATTAAAATGGCTATCGTCGGAAAACCAAATGCTGGTAAATCCACATTATTAAATGCTTTGTTGAGAAAAGATAGAGCAATTGTAACAGATATTCCCGGAACAACAAGAGATACGATTGAAGAGAATTTAAATATTAGAGGAATTTTTATAAAAGCTATTGATACTGCAGGGATTAGAAAAACTGAAGATGTTGTGGAGAAAATAGGTGTGACACGCTCATTAAAAGCTATTGAAGAGTCAAAACTTATATTATTTGTATTGGATAATTCAGTTGGCATAGATGAATACGATAAAGAAATATATAATAAAATAAATAAATTAAATAAAGAAGTCATTATTGTTATTAATAAATCAGATATTGTTAATGAGGATAATTTTGAAATTCCGTGGAAAGAACATGAAGTTGTTAGAATTTCAGCATCCAATGGTGAAATAAAAAATCTCGAGGATTTAATATATAAAAAATTAAAGGATACTGTAATTACAGATGAATTAACGCTTACAAACAGAAGACAAAAAAACGCTGTAAAAAAAGCCATTGATTCTATAATTAAAGCTATAGAGGGAATTGAATTAGGATTAACAAATGATGCAATAATGTTTGATGTTAGAAAAACAATAGAAGCTTTAAATGAATTAACAGGGGATGATTATACAGAAACATTATTGGACAATATTTTTGGTAATTTTTGTGTTGGAAAGTAGGTGATGATATGAACTATTTGATTTTATCTATTATTTTAGGACTAATTCCTTTTATACAACTCTTTGTTAAAGGTTGGCTCTTTTTTGGAGTTTCCTTAATAGCTTTTATTATTTATTATCAGATTTTAAAGCTAAAAGGGAAAGAGGTATTTTCATTCTTAGCGGGAACTATAATTGGCAGCGAAGCCATAGCCTTACTTTTTGGATTTACAAATTATTTTATATTATTTTATTTGTTAGTTGTTTCTGGAATTTTTCTTGTTGCCGCAAATGAAGAAAAAAAATTTGATATATTGAAAAATTATATTAGAAATAATAATTTTAAACCTGAAAACTGGAGATATTATCATTTGTTTTTTGGTCGGGGTGAAATTTCCTCAATTGAAGAAATCGGAAAATTGCTTTCTTCAACTTTAGCTATAGGTAATAATTATATTGCTTATTCTTTTAAAATGCCAAACGGCGACTATTTTAATCAGATAATATATAAAAATGAAATCGAGTCTTATAATTTGTATGATATAAAAGGAAATCAGGAATTTTATTATCCAAAAATTAGAGATTTATTTTTACCAAATAAACGAATAAGAACTTTACATAAACCATTTTTAGAAAGTTTTTGTTTAACCATAGCATTAAAAAACGGAGAAGTGATTTCATTTTATGAAGAACCCGATGTTTTACAAAAAATAATAGATGATTTGGATAATTTATAATTTGTAAAAATCTTGAAATATTTTTTTACTTGACAGATAGCGATTTTTGTGGTATTATAATTCACGGACATCTGATGAAGATGATGTGTCGGAGCGTAGCGCAGATGGTAGCGCGCCGGTCTTGGGAACCGGAGGTCGCTGGTTCGATCCCAGTCGCTCCGACCAGAAGGTGGCGTATTTTTTATGTGCGGCTGTAGTTCAATTGGTAGAACACTGGCCTTCCAAGCCAGGGGTTGCGAGTTCGAGTCTCGTCGGCCGCTCCAGCGCCCATAGCTCAATAGGATAGAGCATTGGATTTCTAATCCAAGGGTTGGGGGTTCGAGTCCCTCTGGGCGCGCCACCTTTTTTTATTTAGAGATGGTGGCATTAGTTCAGTGGTAGAACGCCTGACTGTGGATCAGGATGTCGTGGGTTCAAATCCCACATGCCACCCCAAAAAGGGAGCTTACGCTCCCTTTTTATTTTTTTAGTATGTTCTTATTCGGTGTTTTAATTTATTTCCAGCTATTTAAATATGCGATTTGTTCCGGAGTTAATTCGTCAATTTCAATACCCATAGTCTTTAATTTTATTTTTGCAATTTTTATATCAACTTCATACGGCACCGGTTTTACATCAACCTCTATATTCCCTTTATTTTCTTTTAGGTATTTAGCTCCTTCAAGTTGTAATGAAAAGGACAAATCCATTATTTCTACAGGATGTCCATCTCCATTTACTAAATTTACAAGTCGTCCCATTCCAAGCAAATATAACTTATTGCCATTTGGCATTGTATATTGAGTCACACCATTTCTAATCTCTGTTTTTTCAACTTTAATTCTTTCTAAATCTGCAACTTTAACTTCTATATCAAAATGTCCTGCGTTAGCTAAAACCACACCATCTTTCATATTTAAAAAGTGTTTTTCAACAATAACATCCGTATCACCTGTAACGGTTATAAAGAAATCCCCAATTTTAGCAGCTTCATCCATAGGCATGACTTCAAAACCGTCCATAACTGCCTCTATTGCTTTTATAGGATCAACTTCTGTAATAATGATCTTTGCACCCAATCCTTTTGCTCGCATGGCAACACCCTTACCACACCATCCATAACCCGCAATTACAACATTTTTACCAGCAACTGTTAGATTTGTAGATCTTATAATTCCATCCCATGTTGATTGCCCAGTTCCATATCGATTATCAAATAAATATTTCATATACGAATCATTTACATCTATTACAGGAACCTTTAATTCCCCATCCTTTAATAATGCTTTATATCTTTTAATGCCTGTTGTAGTTTCTTCGTTTATTCCCCAGATATTTTCTAATAATTCCGGATATTTTTCTATAATTCTAACCCCTAAATCAGCACCATCATCGATAACAATATTGGGCTTAATGGAAAGCACTTTATCTATGTTTTTCCAGTATAGTTCTTCATCGGTAGAGCGTTTAGCATAAACATTAACGCCATATGTTTTTAGCGCCTCAGCTACATCATCCTGTGTAGACAACGGATTGCTACTTGTTATTGCTACATTTGCTCCTAATTCGTGTAATACAACGGCAGTATATGCGGTTTTTGCTTCAAGATGAATACTCATTGAAATATTAATTCCTTTAAACGGTTGTTCTTCCATATACATATCTTTTAAAGTGTTTAACACTTTCATATGCTGTTTGACCCATTCAATCTTTTTTCTTCCTGATTCTATTAATTCCATTTTTATCCCTCCACTTTCAATGAATTTATGCGATTCTCTTTTTTATTTTGTTTTTTATATTTCCTTAATGTTTTTTGGTTTATCTTTGAAAATGCTATGAGATATAATTATTATACCATACTTAATACGGCTTTATATAAATAAATCTTTTTATCATCAACAGTACAATATGCTTCTAAAGGATCTGCATTTGTTTTAGTAAATATTTCTTTACTTATATTTTTTATTTCGTTTAAAGAAAATCCAGGATGAGTATCTTTTAAATCTTCTAATATTTCCTCATGTTCATGTTTTAATATATCTATTATTATAGCTTTTCCATTTTTATTCAAAACGTTTCTAAAACTTTTTAAAACTTTTTCTGGCTCTAAAAAATGGTGGAAAGCCAATGTAGATATAACTACATCAAATTTTTCTGGTTTTTTCTCCTTATAATAATCATTAGAAATTAAAATTGAATCTTTAATCCTTTCGGCAATTCCCCAAATAGTTTTTATATTTCTTTCTTCCAATCTATTCAGCATGCTAGGAGTTAAGTCTAATGCATAAGGATCAACAGAAATCCCTTTTTCTTTTAAGTTCATTATTATTTTTTCCGTAAAAAACCCCGAACCAGCAGCAACATCAAGAAGGCGTATATGTTTATTATTTAATGTAACTATTTCATTGGATATTTCTTCAACAATAACATTTATACATTTATCGTTTAGATATGATTTTACAATTTCGTCTCTGTCTGGAGCTTCTTCTTCAAAATGTTTTATTTGCTCAATAAATTCATTTATTTCATTTTTTTCATACCCTAATTTTTTTAAAAATATTTCTATTTCTTTAAAAGAAATCTTCATTTTTTCACCGCCTTAAAACCTTTTTCTAAATCTTCAATTAAATCTTCAACATCTTCTATTCCGACTGAAACTCTTATCAATGAATCTTTAATTCCTATTTTTAATCTTTCTTCTTTTGAAATTGCTGAATGAGTCATTAATGCTGGAAGTTCTATTAAAGATTCGACTCCACCTAAGCTTTCTGCCAAAGAAAAAAACTCTAAATTTTCAACAAACTTTTTTGCCTCTTCTAAATCTCCTGTTAATTCAAAAGATAACATGCCACCAAATCCTTTCATTTGTTCTTTAGCTAATTCATGCTGAGGATGGGAAGCAAGTCCAGGATAATATACTAGTTCGACTTTTGGATGATCCTCTAAATACTTGGCTATAATCATAGCATTTTTTTCATGTTTTTCCATCCGTAAGGAAAGAGTTTTAATTCCCCTCATAACCAGCCATGAATTAAAAGGAGATAAAACTGCACCTACGGCATTTTGATGATATTTTATTTTTTCATATAATAATTCATCATTTACCATTATAGCTCCGCCTACAACATCTGAATGTCCGTTTATATATTTTGTTATACTATGTAAGACTATATCTGCACCTAAATCCAGTGGATTTTGAAAATAAGGACTGGCAAATGTATTATCCACAACGGTTATTAAATTTTTATTTTTTGATAATTCTGATAAAGCCTTAATATTGGCAAGTTTTAATAATGGGTTTGTGGGAGTTTCAATCCATATGAGTTTTGTATTACCTTTTATAGCCTTTTCAACTTTATTTAAATCTCTAAAGTCTTCATAACTAGCTTCTATTCCAAATCTTTTTAGTACTTTATCAAATAACCTTTTTGTTCCACCATATAAATCATCAAATGCAATTATATGATCCCCTTTTTCTAATAAAGAAAGAATTATTGTCGTTTCGGCAGCCAATCCAGAAGAAAATGCCAATCCGAATTTTGCATTTTCAATAGAGGCTAACTTTTTTTCTAAGTTATCGCGGGTGGGATTACCACTTCTTGAATATACAAATCCATTTTCTACATCCTCGAGACTTTTTTTAGCAAAAGTTGTAGATAAATGTATTGGGTATATAGCATCACCGTGTTGAGTATCATCTGGCACTTCACCTATATGTACAGCTTTTGTTGAAAACTTCATAATAACACCTCCAAAATTTTTTCATCATTTATTTTAATGTTGTTTTTTATTAGCCAATCATCATTAAATATCTTCGTTAAATAACTTCTTCCACTATCGGGAAATATTATTACAATTTTTTTCCCTTTTATATTATTATCTTTAATATATTTAATAGTTCCAAATAACGCAGCACCAGAAGAACCTCCAACAAGAATTCCTTCTTTTTTGGCGATGAATCTTGTCATAGAAAATGATTCTTGATCTCCAACGACAACCATATCATCAATAGAATCGAGATCTACAGTTTCAGGAATCAAATCTTCACCAATGCCCTCAACTAAATATGTATGTGCATGTTCTAAAGCTTTTTTTATATCCATTCCATCTTTTACTAATTTATATATAGATCCTACTGTATCAATACCTATAATTTTTGTATTACTGCGTTCTTTAAAATATTTTGATATCCCTGTTATTGTTCCTCCAGTTCCCACACCAGCAAAAATATAGTCTAACTTACCATCAAATTGTTCCCATAACTCTTTTGCGGTTATAATGTAATGTGATTCAGGATTATATTTGTTTTCATATTGATTTGGTGAATATGCGTAAATATTTGGTTTAATATCTTCTTTTAAAATTTCTTTAAGTTTATCCAGGTCATTATTATTTACCAACTGTTGAACATATTCAACAATATTTTTAATTTCTAAAATGTCAATTTTTTTATTCTTTTTCCATATCAATTTTTTTATTACTTCTGAAACGCTGTAATATGAATTTGGATCATCTGGTTTTACATTTGTTGGTGTTCTAACTACAAAAGCTCCATATGCTTTTAATAAATATTCTTTCTCGAGACTTACTTTTGAGGGCATTGTAAAAATCAATTTATTTCCATATTTAATTGCATATAAAGCTAATCCTACTCCGGTATTTCCAGATGTTGGTTCGATTATTATTGTATCGGAATTTATCATGTTTTCTTCTCGGGCTTTCTGAAGCATATATACACCCATTCTGTCCTTTATACTTCCACCTGGGTTAAAATATTCTATTTTTGCATATAATTTATTTTCAATATTAAAATATGATTCAATAGCTTTTAACCTCATTGATGGCGTATTCCCAATTAATTCCAATACATTTTCAAATAAATTCGTTTCCATAAACAACATCCTCCTTGTTATTTTTTTAACTTTCAAATAGGATAAAAAATGTCTATTATTATTTTATCAAATACGATAAAAAAAGTCAACTTTTATTTTGTAACAAAAAAAGGCATGGAATCCCATGCCTTGTTATAAAATATTAAAAATTAATGATAAATAAAAGCTTGTTTATATTAAAGGATTATCCACAATATATTCTTCAACTAATTCTTTATAATCATCTAACCAATATGCATTTGGATTTCTTTTGTAGATCATAAATTTACCTGCATTTTCAGGATTATGAGCTCTCTGATATCTAAAGATTATATGTTCTTTTGTTAATCCAGCCACTTCAATTTTTCCTGTTTCATGAGACATAGCAAATCTTGCTCTTTTTGCAAGTCCTGAAACATTAGCAATTGCTTTTAAAAATATTTGATAGCCTTCTTCTATAGTTAAAGCAAAAGGTTTATTTCCTGCAACAGGTCTTCCCTGAAATACATAATATGGTGGGACACCTATAAATGATAATTTTTTAAACAATTCCATTAGAGTTTTCCAATCTGCATTTACACTTTTTATTAAAGGTGTTTGATTTGCCAGGATAGCTCCAGCTTTGAGTAACATATTTACAGCTTTTATTGCAACATTTGTAATTTCATTAGGATGATTGAATTGTGTCATTATATATATTTTCTTTTCATCGGTAGAATATTTTTTTATCATGTCAATTAATTTATTGTCTTCGATTATTCTATATGGATTAAATGCAACCATTTTTGACCCTATTCTTATAATTTGAACGTGTTCAATTTCGCGTATTTGCTTTATGATATTTTCTAATTTTTCTGTAGATAATAATAACGGATCTCCACCTGTTAATAATACATTTGTTATTTCTTTGTGTTGCTTTATATATTCGAGATCTTCACTTACATCTCTGACAACTTCTGCACCAATGTTTATAAATAACCTTTTTCTAAAACAAAATCTACAATATCCTCCACATACATCATTTACAAGCAACAAAGCTGTATCCCTGTATTTGTGTTGCAATCCTTTACTTATGGTATACGACTTTTCATTTGAAGCATCCAACTTTCCCCATTCGTCTAACTCTCCAATTTGTGGGATTATGAGATTTCTAATTGGATCATTTGGATCATCCCAGTTTATAAGTCCTAAATAATAATCATTTGCTCTGAATTTATATTTTTCTGTAACTTTTTTTAGTTCTTCTTTTTCTGCTTTGGTTAATTGATTTACTTTATCAATATTAACAATATACTTCACACCCAATTGAAATACCCCCTTTTAAAATATTATAATCGAAACATTAGCATAACCGAAACATTAGCATAACCAAAACATTAGCATAACCGAAACATTAGCATTTGAAAAGAAAGAATAATTTAGAACATTTATATAAATTATACTAATTAAATTATAACATAATTGTGTCAATATTCAAAAACAACCTGTGGTTTCCCTTTTTTAGGGTGTTTTGTTATTATACAATCTATATTGAAAATTTCCTTCATTATTTTCTCAGTTATAACATTTTCTGGAGAACCAGAATATTTAATTTTCCCATCTTTAAAGATATATATTCTATCAGAATATAATGATGCCAGATTAACATCGTGGAATATTGACAATATACTTTTTTCATATTTAATCGATTCGTCTTTTACCATTCGTATTAATTGCTGAGTATAACCTGGATCTATTTGAGATACAAACTCATCCAGTAATAATATATCAGTATTTTGAACCAGCGCTCGTGTTAACATAACCCTTTGTTTTTCACCACCACTGAGATAATTATAAATTCTATCTTTAAATTTTAAAGTATTTGTTTTTGTCATAATTTTTTCTACGATTTTTTCATCACTGCTTGAAAATAATGTTTCATAAGGAATTCTTCCCGATGAAATTATATTTTCTACTGTAAATTCAAATGATGTGAAGAATTCCTGTGGAACCACGGCTATCTTTTTATACAATTCTCTTTTAGTATAATCTTCTATTTTTTTTCCAGCTATTATAATTTTTCCTTTATTTTTCTTTTCTAATAATGTTAATAATTTTAATACAGTAGTTTTACCTGAACCATTTGGTCCAATTATTGAAACGAATTCTCCTTTTTTTATATACATATGATCTATTTTTAACCTAAAATGATTATTATATGAAAACTCAAGATTTTCAATTTCTAATATTTTCATATTTTTTTTCCTCTTTTCATAATAATAATAAAAATAGGAGCTCCTATTAATGATGTTGTTATACCTATGGGTAATTCTGTAGGTCTGAACAAATATCGTGAAAACAGGTCTGCAAACCCCAGGAATATTCCTCCATATATTAAAGCTCCTATTGTAGAGTAATGTATATCTGGACCTGTAATTTTTCTTACAAGATGAGGTATTATCAGACCAACAAATCCAATTATTCCAGCTTTTGATACAACTATAGATACTGCCAGAACATTAATGCCAAGTACTATTAATTTTATTTTTTCAGGATTTATTCCGGAAAAAATTGAAATGTCATCTCCCATCGCTACAACTTCTATGTGCTTTTTTAATATAAAATTAATTGCAATTTGTAAGAGTAAAAATACAATTAATATTGTCAGGTCAGACCATACAATATTTCCCGTACTTCCCATAAGCCAGAAGTTTATATGTAATAAATTTTGCCAGAATAAGACAGTAAACAGAGTAGAAATAGAATTAAATACAAATCCAACGATAACTCCACTTAATATTAAAGATATAACAGGAAATTTTTTACCTTCTCTTGCTAATGAAAAAGTTATTATTGTTGCAGTTAATGCAGAAATAAATGAAAAAAATTCTATCCCAAAAGGCAAATCAATCCCATATACACTTTTAAGTGCAGTGTATATAATAGCGCCAAAACTTGCTCCGGAGGATATACCAATAATAAATGGATCCGCAAGAGGATTTTTTATTATCATTTGAAAATCATTTCCCGCAATTGCTAAGATTGCACCAATAATAATCGTTCCCAATATTCTTGGTAATCTTAAATTGAAAATTATTTTATTATACAAAGAATTTGAAGATACATTAAAAAAGGATAAAACAACATCTTTAAATGGAATCTTAACTGTTCCTAATGATGTAAATAATATTATAGAAAATAGTATAAAAATTAGCCCAAATATCAGGGAAAAAAACGGGGAAACTTTCCCCGTTTTTAATATTTTCATCTGTTTTCACTGAAGAGTTTGTTGAGCTCTCCTAACAAATCTATTAATCCAGTATTTGGCAAAGAAGCTTTATTTCCGTCTATTATAAACACCTTAGAATTTTTCACGGCATTAACATCTTTAAATTGTTCTGCATTCATTATTAGATTATAAGCGCCTTTATCCCCAGGATAATAAGAAGGAACCAAAATTATATCCGGATTTTCCTTTACTACAAATTCTGGCCCTATTGCAAACCAACCATTGTTTCCTGTATATGGAGCAGTTACATTTATTCCACCAGCATATGTAATTAATTCATTTAAATACGAACCGGTACCACATGTCCACATTTGTGATACACTACCGTATGCGGATAAATATATTACCTTTGGCTTATTTTTCCACGAAAATGAATTTTTTGCAATGTTTAACATTCTAACTCTTAACTTTCGCGAATAGTCCTGAGCAGTTTTGCCTTTTCCAAGTATTACACCTACAAGGGATAAATCTCTAAACATTTCATTTAATGTGGTGGGATTTATTACAAAAGATTTGATTCCAAATTTTTCTAATTTTGATACTTCGCCTTCCTGAAAACCACCGGTTAATAATACAACATCTGGATTTAGAGAAATTATTTTTTCCACATTTAGAGGCATCATATTTCCTATTTTTTCAACATCTGTTATATAAGAATCAAAATCTGTAACACCTACAACTTTATCTTTTGCACCTAATTTGATTATAAAATCAGAAATGGCTGGAGCTGCAACAACAATTCTTTCAACTTCTTTGTCAAATTTCACTACTCTTCCTAAATCATCCACAAGAGTTACTGGTTGAAAAGCAAACAAAGATAATGATAACACCAATAATAACGTCAAAAATACCTTTTTCATATATAATCCCTCCTATAAAAAATCTATTTTCCATCTTCTTTTCGCGAGAAGATGGAACAAATCCCTTTAAAATAGGTCTCCCGGCTTGTGGTTCTCTCTACTCTCAGCGCCTTCCCAGAGAAATGTTTCCAGTGGCATAAGTGCTGATTTCGTCCCCACTCACGGTGGCGCGCCCGCAACGGATTTTCACCGTTTTCCCTTACATTTTAAAGGAATTTTATTTAATTGTCAGTGATATTATAACATGAAAAATTAGTAAAGTAAATATTAAAAGTAAAAATTAAAATATCCTTTTTCTAAAACATAAAAAATCCCCGGGAAATCCCGGGGATTGATGACAAATCTTTAATTTGTTACAAGATTACCAAAGTTAATCCATTTATAGTCTTTTTCTAAATTCAAAGTATAAGGTGCTGAATTATTATCTTGTAGTATGACTACACCGTTATCTCCATCAGATACTATAGAATAGTATTTTGCTCCTGCTCCACCATTTCCTACATAATTAACGCTATATCCTGTTCCCTGAGTGTTATACTCTCCTGCTACATAATCATTATCACTATCCGGATCATTACCTGAAGTATGTAAAGCATCTGCATTAGTTAATGTTGTAACATCTGCTACTCTCATTATAACAACTCCTCTATTGCCTGCAGCTAATTCATAATATCCGGCCGCTCTTTGAACAATACCTGTAATTATTGCATCATCAAATCTTACTCCACCTTGTAATGTCCAGGTTAAAGCATCTGTCCCGTCAAAAGCGTATTTTACTACTGATAGTCCTTGCGTACCATCTGCTATGAAAACATAATCATTAGCTGTATCAACGTATAAATCAAAAGCGGTTCCCGATGTATCGTATCTATCCTGTGCATGATCTCCTGTATCTGGAAGAGCTGGGGAATTTGCTGTTGATATATCAAATAATACAACACCAGCTTCACCATCTGCAATTAATAATGCGGGCTGGTTACCTGCTGTGACTGCGTCATAATCTGCATCATAACCAATAGCCATCATTACACCAACATTACTTGAACCTGTACCTGTATCTATAAAGGTATTAACATATACCGGTACTCTCGTTCTTGCCTGCGTTGTTATGTCAAATACTGCTAATCCTTTAGGACCATCTGCTACATATAAATATTCATCTCCACTCAAATCAAAATTACCATCTGTTGCATATGGATAAACATCATATGCATAACCATCTGTATCAATATTGCCTATTAATGTTATATCTGCTGCATTTTCAAATGGCGTGTCATTACCATCAGCATCAGCATTTATTACAGCAATTCCTTTAGGACCATCTGCTACATAAATCAGGTATTCTTCATTACCAGCACCGTCATCATGTACCTGATAATATACTGCTCTTGCATAACCCTGAGTATTTACTGTTTTAAGTAGAGTTGGAGCTGCAATGTTAGCTAAATTAGCACCAGCATCATATATTTTAACACCTGCTGCGCCGTCTGCTACTATTAAATATCTGTTTCCAGTAACAACTGTATCTCTCGTTACAGAACCTACATCAAAACTACCTGTTAATGTGAGTGCATTTACATCTATTATATTCAATCCATTATAACCGTCACCTATGAACCCTGTACCTCCATCAATCACTATACCTTTTGCATAACCATCTGTATTATATCTTCCAACATAAGCCAATGACGTTTTGCCAAGTTTTACCATTCCATTTGACCCATCTGCTACGTATACATAATCTCCCTGAACATCTACACTTTCTGCATATCCTGTGGTATTGTATGATGTACTTACAGATGGATTTGTTTTATCGCTTACATCTACTTTATACACACCATTTTCTCCTGCTGCAACATATACATAATCACCATCCGCTACAACATCAAGTACATTTGAAATATCACTTAATGTTCCTAAAATTGCTGGATTTGTTACATCACTTATATCAATTATTACAAGGCCGCCTGTATCAGCTGCTACATAAGCTACTGTGCCATCAACTGTTACGGATTTTGAATCTCCGCTTATTGAAAGTTGTGATTTTTGAGTTAATGTAAATTCACCTGATGGATCATCATCATCAGTATTTGCATCATCAGTTGTACCTGGATCAAATTGAACTATATATAATCCTTGAGAACCTGCAGCAACAAGTATATAGTGATTACTACCTGAACCATAATAAGCTACACCTTTTGCTTCGTCCCCAACATAGAAAGGATTTAAAGAACTATCCAATTGGAATTGTGGAGTTGTATTATCATCATCATAAAAAGCTACTTTTAATCCTTTATCTCCATCGGCTATTGCCACATATCCCTCTGAGTTAATATCAAATTTTGCGACATCATATACATATCCTTCTGTATCTATTACATTATCAACAGAGCCTCCATCCTGTTCTATTACAGGATTTGCCGGAGTACTTACATCTATTACAAATACACCTTCATATCCGCCAGCTACAAATATTTTATCAAGTGTCTGTGTTGAAAAACTATATGTTGTGTTTGAACCTGGAAGTTGAGTTTCTCCACCTTTTCCATCCTTTGCCACAACCTTCCAGTAATATGTTGCTCCTCTATCCAGTGATAAGGATGGTGTGATGGAAGTTGTTAAATCTGTTGCTATTTTGGTTGAAGCTACTAAATTGTTTACGTCTGTTTGGTTCGTTCCTAAATAAACATCATAAGTTACACTGTCACCATCAGGATCTGTTGCATCATCAAAATCAAGTGTTGTTGTGATTGATTGGTTACTTGCACCATCTGCTGGCGTTGGACCCGTTGCAGCAAATACAGGTGGTGAATTTTCTGTTGGTAAATTTTTACCATAATTTCTTGCGAATATTATGAAATCATATAAATCTATTTTCCCATCTGAAAAGGCTATGCTATATATGGAATTCGTTTGCCAATCTCCTATTGGTGCTATTTCCGATGGATAAATATCAAAATCTACATCATATGATGCGTCACCTAATTGAGTATCATAATGATCTAAAAACATTAAAAAGTCATCGATATCAACAGTATTATCTCTTTCATCACCTGTTGTATCCGGATCATCAAAATCTCCCAATAAAATTGGATCATATACTACTATATTTCCACCATATGTATCAGCAGAAACAGTGTTTAAATTGCTATCTAATAATGTAACATCAAGTGTTGTGTTCCCTTGACCCTTTGGATTTACATCTTTAGCAATAATATATATTCTTATTATATCTTCATCTTCAATTGTTAGTGTAGAACCATTTTGTGTTGTAAAGGTTATTAATAAATCTCCAGGGTTATTTATTGGATCTGAAAGCAATGTATTTACTGCTGCAGAATTTAATAATTGAACACCATTATTACCTTTGGATGTATCAATGTCTATTAATGTGTTTGGATAGTATAAATGAATTTGGAAAGTTTCAACATTTGAAATGTTTTTTGCATGAATTACTATAGATGCTTCATCCCCTGATCTTAAGGTAATTGCATCAGAAACAGATAAACCATCTTCGTATGGTGCTGTTGCTTTTGTTATTATTCTGTTTGTTTTTTCATCAAGCAATGCTGCTTTGGTGAAAATTTTATTTTTTTCAGGGTTTAAATAGTTTCTTTTAATTGAAAAGAGTTTTTCTCCTTTAAAAATATCTCTTTGAGCCTTTGAAAACATTACAACAGTTTTGTTGGTATAAGACTTTACCAACATTATGGAACTGCTTTTATCATATACAAATGCATTTTCTGGAATAGATGTGTTAAATTCCAGTTCCACTGCTGACGCGTTTACCTTTGAATAAATATCATAATTTGTTCCTAAATCAACACTTACATGATTTGTATTTAGCAGCTCTACTGGTGTAGTTTTAAAACAACTGGAGAGTACAAGTACAATAAAGACTAAAATAAAAAACAAAACACCTTTTTTCTTAATAAACATATTTTCACCTCCATGTTTTTTGAAAATCACATTAGTTATATCGTCTATACACATCCTTACTTTAATAAAAATTTATTTTTATATTTAAACAATATGAATTATCGCTTTATATTTAGACAACATAAATTTTCATTATGTTCAAAATTTTTTAAAAAAAGAGCATTTCTTTCGAAATGCTCTGTCGATGTTTTATTTTTATTGTATTGTTATAATGCCTATATCTGCAATATCCACATCTAATTCATTTCCTGCTGGATCTACAATTCTTGTGTTATTTGTGAATTTCACCTCGGTATTTCCTCTACCTCCTATTGCTGTGAATGTAATTTTGATTATATCACTATCATTTATAGTAAATGGTGAAAAAGATAATGTTGTAATTTTTAATTTTCCATTGTTTATATTTATTATTAAACTTCTTCCTGTTAATTCTCCTATAGCCTGAATTCCACTCTGGGAAATACTTAATTTTGTATTATCATAATCGATTTCAATATCAAATGCAAGAATATTTTCTAATTTCTGACCGTGAATAATAAATTCACCCTGTTGTCCAGATGTTACGATGGCATCTTTGAAATATAATTTTGGTGTGAGTGGACCTATACTTTCTCTAACAGTAAATGAATATGTATCACTTGTATTAATTCCACCTTTTCCATCTTTAACTATTACTTTCCAGTAATAAGTTTGTCCTAATTCCAAATTTGAAACATTAAATGATGTTGTGGTTAGGTTTATTTTATATGGTTCTGTTAAATTTTGATTTGTTCCAAGGTATAAATCATAGCTTAATGGGTCGTTATCAGGATCAGTTGCACTCCAGGATAATGTTATATCTGGATCCACATTTTGAGCATTATTTAATGGTTCTAATAATATCGGCTTATTAGGCGGATTATTGGTTTCCTGAGATGTGGTAAATGAAAATGTATCGCTTGGTGTTTCTCCGCCTTTCCCATCTTTTGCAACTATTTTCCAGTAATATGTTTGATTCATTTCAAGATTGATGTTATAGGTATTTCCGCTATAATTTGTTTCTACGGGAGTTGATAGAATTGGGTCGGAACTTATGTATATATCATATGTTAAAGGATCGTTATCAGGATCTGAACCTTCCCATTTCAGCATTACATTGGTTGATATGTTTTGAGCATTATTTATTGGTTCTAATAATACAGGTTTTAATGGTGGATTGTTTTCATTTATTATTTCATTTATTGTAAATTGCCATAAATCACTTTTTGATATATTACCGTAATCATCATAGGCCGTTATATACCAGTAATATGTTCCGGGAGTTAAATTGCTTATATTATAATATTTCTGAGAAATTTTGCTTATTTTTAATGTTTGGTCTTTTAAATCTCCAAAATATACATCGTAATATACATTATCGCCGTCAGGATCAGAGGATTCCCAGCTTAAAGCCACTGAATAGGCAGAGATTTCAGATTTGTTTGCTGGATATGGATTATACGGTTTCAACGGCGGTCTGTTAGATGGTATTGAAATATTATTTGGATCAATGTTTCCTGTATGTTTTTTATCTCCTAAATATATAGGCCAGGATGAATCCAATAAATTCAATGATTGACCATAAATACCGTATAAATACCCATCAATTGTTCCAAATATTATAACACCATTATTATCAATGTTTGGAGAGTGTCTTATTTTTTTATAATCTTTATACCATTTCATTTCTCCGTTGTATACTATAAATTTTTCATCTGTTGTTATATATTTTGTGTCTTCCATTAATATAAGGGTATATGGATATCCTCCCAATGATAATTTCTCTAAATGATCAATATAATAATAGTATTTATAAAGTGTTCCTGTATCCGTTTCAAAGTATAGGGATTTATCATTTCCCAATAAAATATAATTAATTATTTTCTCATCTATTTGTTTTTTAAAATTTGGCTGCCCTGATCTGTTGTAAGAATATATTTTATTATCTGCAGTAGCAAAGTATAAATTTTCATTTTCATCCATGGTCAATCCTGTTATTATTACTCTTTGAAAACTCAGTTTAAATCTTTCTTCACCATCAGAATTGTAGCTGTACAAATGATTATTTATTCCGAAATATATGTTGTTTTCTTTATCTACAACTATATTTGTTGTTGGCGCTCCATTTAAGTTTCTCTTCCATATTTCATTTCCAAATGCTCCAAGTTTATATATTGTTCCTATATCTGTTATTACGAAAATTTCACTATTTGTTCCCAGAGAAACCGGCTTGTTTATTGCACTATCAAGTTTAATTTTTTCATATAAAGTGCCATCCGAATTAATTATATATAAATTTCCATTATCATTTCCCACAATAATTTGATTTAAAGGATTTATTACAACAGGAGAGTTTATAAATCCATCTGTATTAAAACTCCAGATTTCATTACCATATGAATCGTAGGCATATACTTTTCCTGAACTTGTTGAAAAATATATATAATTTTCATCTGAAATAGCAGGTGAATAAATTATAGCCCCTTCAACATATGTTTTAAATTTCAATTTGGCAGGTTCTGGAACTGTATTAAATGCAAACACCTGACTTTCACTTTCAATTTCTCCATCATTAGCAATTATTTTCCAAAAGTACTTTTTGTCGTTTTCAAGTGTTAATTCATATGATGTTGATTGTGTTGTGGTGATATATTCCAGATTATTATTCTCACCAAGATAAATATCAAAGGATAAAGAATCATCTTCTGGATCTTCAGCATCCCATTTTAAATTTACCGTTACCGGAATTTCTATACTTTGATTTTTGGGATAGATCAAAGTTGGAATATCTGGTCTTGTATTATTTCTTATATATGAATCTCTGTTTCTATATGGGTTTTTCCCATATACGGCCCATAGATCTTTTAATATATTTTTTTCTTCTACAGATATCGCATATAATTTTTCGTTTGTTGCAAAATATAATAGGCCATCGTTTAGCAAAGCATATGTTTTTATATCATTAAATGTTGTATTTAATATTTTATCGGAATTTTTGAAAATCCCGTTGTTTGAAAAAACATATAAATTTTTATTTTCAGAAATTATCATTGTTTTTGGAAATATATCATTTGTAGAATATGTCTCCAGAATATCTCCCATTTTATTAAGTTTGAATATATGATTCTGTCCACAGGCATATAGAAATTCGCCATCATATAATATTTCACCATTTATATTCTCTGGTAAATTAATCGTCCAATTTTTTGTGCCATCTTTTTTATAACTATGCAAAAATACTCCTTCTCCAAAATATAAATTAAAATCTTCATCATTAGAAATATTTGTAGTTATTACATTATCTAAGGACAATTCTTTAGATATTTTTCCTTTAGGTTTTGTTATTATTATTTTTCCTTTATTGTCAAGATTTCCAGAAAGAACTATATATCCATTTTCAATTATTACCGGTGGAGAATCTGGAATTATATTATAACTTTTCTTCCATTTTAATAATCCGGTTTTTATATCATATACATATAAAATTCCATTTAATGTAATCACATATAAATTTTCTTCATTTTTATAATTCTCACTGGCAACAATTCCAGAAATTGCTTCTGATATTTGTATTGTGTTTTCTAAATCAAATGCCCGAAGATTTATAATATTTATATTTCCAGCATAATCTGGAATAAATAGTAAGTTTTTATACAATATACTTCCACGTTTTAAACCTTCCAATTCTATTGACCGATCTATTGAATTATCTGTATTCAATTTATAAACACTATTTTCAGAAATTGCTATAAGTTTATTATCGAACATAAAAATATCTTTTATATTTGAAATATTGCTTTCCCACTGAATAGTATCAGGTGATTTTTTTGTTTTAAAATATAATTCATCACTCGCTTTAATTCCATTATAATTATCTTTAGCAACTATTTTTAAATAGTAATTTGTATCAGGATTTAGCTGAAGTGGAAACTCTGTTGATGTAATATTTGTTGCAATTTTTGTATAATTTTTTGTATAATTTCCAATATATATATCATAGGTTAAATTGTCACCATCCGGATCGCTTCCAGTCCATTTTAATGTAATGTCTGAAGGAACTATAGAGTTTTTTGCAGGATATTCTATTGAAGGCATGTCAGGATTTCTATTGACGTCTTTAACGATGATATTTAAAAATCCACTAGCACTATCTTTTGTATCACTTACAAGAATTTTTTCCTGTATTTTTTTTTGAGTATTATCATGTTTTACAAAATCATATCCAGGTTTAAAAATATATGTGTTCCCCTGTATATATGCACCATTATTTGTAAGAATTTGATATTCAAATTGTTTATCTTCCATATCTGATACAAAAATATCTAAATTTAGTTCAAATTCTTCTCCTTCTTTTACTGTATAAGTTTTTGAAGGAAAATCAATTATCGGTGGTGTATTTAAACTCGTTTTAAAAGTCCATATATCAGATAAAGCTGTTGCACCATAAGAATCAAACGTTTCAACTTTCCAATAATATTTTTTCCCCAATTCCAGCTTGTCTATAATATATTCATTTTTAGATAAATTTGTTGCTATTGGTGTTGTTAAAGGAGTAGAATCTGATATATAAAGATTGTATAAGATATTATCCCCATCAAAGTCTATACTTTTATTCCATTGAAATTTTATATTATATGGATAAACATTGTTGTTATTATTTTCTGGATATATCAAAAATGATTTAATAGGTTTATTATTAATCTCAATAGTTTCAAAATTAGCCTCCTTTGATGATTTATTCCCTTTTATATCCACCGCTTCAATTTTCCAGTAATATTTTTTTCCTTCTTCAAGCTTATCTATTTTATATGAATTAATAGCTAAATTCTTTACTTCCTTAATTTTTACGCCATTAGAAAATAGATAAAAATTGTATGATAGCAGATCCTTTTCTGGATCTTTAGCTATCCATTGAAAAATAACATTATCTGGATTTATTTTTTCATTATTAGATGGTGTTAGACTTTCTATTATTGGAGGTTGATTTTTAAATATACATCCTTGTAATAAAAATATAATTATCAGAAAAATTAATATATTTATTTTTTTCATGAATACCACCACCTATTTCATCTATTTGAAAATTCAGTTCATAATATTATCGTGTTATTTTTCTATAAAGATTAACAAATAACCTATCTGTTTATTATTTTATAATTTTCATATTTCTGTTTTTGTAATATTCTCTTAATTGAAATTATTATAAATATGTAGTATAATTAATTTTGAAAAAAGCGTGCTTTAACTATATAAGTTAAAAAAATAACAAACAGAAGGGGGCGTTTATATATGAAGATAGTGATTATAGGTTGTACACATGCAGGAACAGCAGTGGCTATTAACTCAGCAAAATTATATAAAAATGCAGAAATCACAGTATATGAAAGGAATGATAATATTTCATTTTTGTCCTGTGGTATTGCATTACATGTTCAAGGTGTAGTAAAAGATCCAAAAGGACTATTTTATTCATCTCCTGAGCAATTGAGAAATATTGGTGTAAATACAAAAATGCGTCATAATGTAAAAAATGTTGATTTAAAAAATAAAAAAATTGTTGTAGAAAATCTTGAAACAAAAGAAGAATTTGACGATACATTTGACAAATTAATAATCACAACAGGTTCATGGCCAATTGTTCCAGATATTGAAGGAATACATATGGAAAATATTTTGTTATCAAAAAACTTTTATCATGCGCAGGATATAATTAAAAAAACAGAACAAGTTAAAAATATTATTGTTATAGGAGCAGGATATATAGGTGTTGAACTTGTTGAAGCTTTCAGGGAACACGGGAAAAATGTTACGCTTATAGATATAGAAGATAGAATATTAAGCAGATATCTTGATAAAGAATTTACAGATGTTGCAGAAAAAGCTCTATTAGAAAATGGAGTAAAATTAGCTCTTGGAGAAAAAGTTATTAAATTTGAAGGTAAAGATAATAAAGTAAGAAAGGTAATTACAACTAAAAATGAATATGAAACAGATATGGTTGTATTAGCTATGGGATTTAGCCCAAACACTGCCCTGTTTAAAGGTCAATTGGATATGCTTGAAAATGGTGCAATTATTGTAGATGAATATATGAGAACAAGCGTTAATGATGTATTTGCTGCAGGAGATTCATGTGCTGTATATTATAATCCAGAAGGCAAATACAGATATATTCCTCTTGCAACAAATGCTGTAAGAATGGGAACAATAGCAGCATACAATTTAGCAAAACCAACATTAAAATATCCTGGAACTCAAGGAACATCAGGAATAAAAATATATGGTAATAATTTTGCTGCAACGGGTTTAACAGAAAGTATGGCTAAATCGCAAAATTTGAATATTGATTCTATTATTATTACAGAAAATAACAGACCAGAATTTATGCCAGAATATTATTCTTTAACATTCAAAGTTGTATATGATAAAAACACAGAGAGAATATTGGGAGCTCAAATAGTATCAAAAGCCGATTTAACACAATCTATAAACACAATGTCAGTTGCTATTCAAAATAAAATGACAATAAAGGATTTGGCATTCATAGATTTCTTTTTTCAACCACACTTTAATAAACCATGGAATTTCTTAAATATTGCAGGATTAGAATATATTAAATAAAAATATGGCGCATGCGCCATATTTTTATTATATAACCCCACTAATTGCTTTAACAGGACATCTACTTTGACATAAACTACAACCAAAACATTTACTTTCATCAACTATAACTTGTTTATTTTCTTTGTCTACAGTAATTGCCCAGTATGGACATACCATTTCACATAATTTACAGAAAGTACATTTGTTAAGATCTATTTGTGGATATTTTGGTTCAAATATAACTTCCTTTTTCTTTAATCCAACCTTTTTTACCTCTTCTATACTACTAAACCCATATTTTTCAAGAGCTTTAGGTAATTGATCAACTATAGTTTTGTATAGCTGTTTTCCTCTGATCAATGCAGCTGATAGCATTTGAACAGCATCTGCTCCAGCCAATAAGTATTCTAAAACATCATCAGCAGATGCAATTCCACCTACACCTATTACTGTAATTTCAGGAACAGCTTCTTTTATTGTATTTACAAGTGCAAGTCCAAGGTTTTTAATTACAGGGCCTGAAATCCACACCTGCCCTTTGTCATTACCTATTAGATTTGTTCGGTTTTTTAAATCTACAAGCATAGTTGGACCTAATGAATTTATTGCAACAATACCTGTTCCCCCATTTTCGAGAACCATTTTAGCAAACGCTACAGGATCTGGAATATGCGGGCTCATTTTCATGAATATCGGCTTATCTGTGTGAGACCTTATTGTTCTAACTGTTTCTGCAATTGTATCTAAATTTTTTCCAACATAATGCGTGGAAATTTCAAATGCATCTGCAAATTTATCCAGCTGTGGAATCAAAATTTCCATATCTTCCTTGGTGTAACCTGCGCTGACTATTAAAGGTAAATCAAGTTCTTGTTTTAATTTTGGTAATATTTCATTTATCCACTTTTCCGGTGGTAATTCAGACCATAATTCTGCATTTACAATATAATTATTGGTGCCGTATATACAAGGTCTTGGAACTTCTGCAGCCTTAGTAGATATAGTTTTGGTAACCATTCCTCCAACGCCAAGTCTTGCAAGGTATAGCATCTTTTCATCATCACCAACTAATGGACCAGATGCTGGCATTAAAGGATTCTTCAATTTTATTCCTGCAAATTTTGTACTTAAATCCATAATCTCCCCCCCATTATCATAATTTCCTCCACAAGTTTTCGGCAATTTTTTTTGCTTCATTATAAATTTTTTCAACTTCAAATTTTACTTCTCTATCTTTCATTAAAAATTCGCCATTAACAATAGTATCAGCAACATCCAGATTATCCCATATCCCAAAAAATACATGCCCTAAAATATTACTTTCATCAATAGGTGTAAATGGTTTATACTCAAAAGATATTATATCAGCCTTGTATCCTTCTTTTATTCTTCCGAGTTTTATTCCAAGCATTTCACCAACAAGATTATAAACATTATCTATATTTCTTTTTAAATCCTCAAAATTAAAGAATAATGGATTATTATATCTATATTTTTGGGTAAAATATAGATTTAAATACTCTCTTGTAATGTTATATCCTAAACCATCATTACCCACAATAGTATTTATTCCTTTTTCTTTTAATAATTTATAATTTGGTAATCCCACAGCATTATTCATATTTGATGTTGGATTTAAAGCCACATATATATCATATTTAGACATTATTTCAGCTTCTTTTTTATCAATATGTACACAATGAGATAATATAGAATTTTTTGTTAGTAAATTAAATTCTTCCAATCTTTCAACTACTCTTTTTCCGTATTTATTTATAGAATCTTCCTCATCTTCTATACTTTCAGCTACATGAATATGTATAGGTGCACCATTTAAATTTTCCGATACTTTTTTTAATGTTTCGTTTGATAATGAAAGTGATGCATGAAGTCCAAACATACCTGCATATTTTTCTGAAGAATTTTTTAGAAATTCACTGTTTTCTTGTATACATTCATCTACATCAAATCTATCACTTGTTTCAAAACAAAAAATCCCTCTTATTCCTATTTCATCGCTTAATCCTTTTTTTAATTCATTTAAAGTGCCTTTTATTGATATTCCACTGGCGTGATGATCTATTACAGAAGTAATTCCATTTTTTATAAGCTCAATGCCACTGATTAAAGAGCTATAATATGTTATTTCTAAGTCTATTTTCGAATCCATTTTCCACCATAATTGTTTTAGTATATCAGAAAAACTTTTTGGGTTAAATTCTACGCTCATTCCTCGAGCAAATGTTGAATATATATGAGTATGACCGTTAACAAATCCTGGCATTATGAGTTTTCCTTTAAAATCTATAATTTCTTCATTATCTTTTTTTTCAAAATTTTCCATCGAACCTACTTCTAATATGTCTTTATCAAATCTGATATACTGATTTTCTTTATATGTTTCATAATCAAAGATATTACAATTTATAACGGCCTTTACCATCTTATCTCTTCCCTTCTTAAAAAGCGTCCTTTAATTCTGCTGCCTACAAGGTTTTCATCCTTTATAATAAATCTTCCTCTTGAAATAGTTGTTATAACTTTTCCTTTAACCTTTATATTCTCATATACTGTATAATCTGCATTTGAATGATGCGATTCTATAACCCATTCCTTTTCTGGATCAAATATTACAATATCTCCATCAGCTCCCGGTAACAATGTTCCTTTTTGTGGATATAACCCATAATACTTTGCAACATTCTTTGTGAATTTATCAATTACTTCATTTTCAAACAACGTGTACATTAACGAGAATGAAAATTCAACCCCACCAATGCCCATAGGCATAATATTTGTGTATTCTCTTTTCTTTTCTAATGAATTAAAAGGGCAATGATCTGTACCAATCGTTTGTAAAAATTTTATATTTTCAATTAATTTTTTCCTTTCTTCTTCACTTCTCAATGGTGGCGTCATTGAGTATAAATATCCATTTTTTTGTGTAAATTTTTCGTCATTAAAATAGAAATAGTGAGGACAGCTTTCCAACACAAGATTTTTTCCTATAATATCTTTGAATCTTTTTTTTAATGTTTCAAGAGAATATCCACTTGAAAGATGTACTATATATAATTGCCCATTATAATATTCCGATATCTCTGCAAGCTTTACCACCTCAGTTACCTCGGAAAGTGTTGATCTAACTTTAGAATGTTCTTTCATCGGGATATTTTTCAAGTCCTCTATTAATTCATTATTTTCAGCGTGAACTGTTACAACAATTCCGTATTCTTTTGATAATTTCAAAAGTTTTGATATATATTTATCTCCTGTCATTCTTGAACCATAGGTTGTAAATAGTTTTATACTCGATATGCCCAACTCTTTACATTTTACTATAAGGTCCTCTGGGTCAATAGTTGGATTTGAAATTGTAGCATGAAATGCGTAATCTGTCAAACTCTTTTTAGCAAGAATTTTTCTTTTTTCAAATGCTTTTTCAAGTTCTTCTAAGTTTTTTATTGGATCAAGAAAGTCTATATAAGATGTAATTCCACCAAAAGCAGCTGACGTTGAACCGGTTTTAAAATTATCAACAGATGTATATTTGCCAACTGTTAATTCAAAATGAACATGAGGATCGATAAAACCGGGAAGTATAAACTTCCCGGAAACATTATATTCTTCTTTTGATTTTAGATATGAAGAGGAAATATCTTTTATTTTTCCATTTTTAATGTATATATTTCCATCTATAAATTCATTATCAATATAAATTTTTCCATCCAGTATTGCTAAATCAAACATATAAGATCACTTCCTAATTATCTTCCACCCATTAACAATGTCATAACAGCTTTTGCTGTATGGATTCTGTTTTCTGCCTCGTCAAAGATTATAGAGTGTGGTCCATCAATAACTGAGTCAACAACTTCTTTACCTCTATCTGCTGGTAAGGCGTGCATATATACAGAATCAGGTCTTGTTAATTTCATTTTTTCTTCATCACATATCCAGTCTTTATGTTTTGCTGTTTCAGCTTTAATTTCTTCAGGATCGTTTGAAACAAAGAATCCTCCCCAATTTTTTGGGATAACAACATGTGCATCTACAAAAGCATCTTCCATTTTATGAGAAATATTCAATTTTCCTCCATATTTTTCCGCATTTTCCTGTGCTTGTTTTACTATATCTGGCATTAAATCAAACTTTTCAGGATATGCTAATGTTACATCCATACCCAATCTTGTAAATAATAATATCTGTGATTGAGGTACAGACAATGGTTTTAAATGACTTTCTGCATATGCCCAGCTAATTCCAACTTTTAAACCTCTTAAGTTCTTTCCAAATCTTTCCTGCATTGTCATAACATCTGCTAAAACCTGGAATGGATGATAAATATCATCCTGTAAATTCATAACAGGAACCTGAGATACAGAAGCCATACCTCTTAAATATTTGTTTCCTTTTCCAAATTCACAGGCTCTAACCGCAATACCATGACCCATTCTTGCAAGAACTCTCGCTGTATCTTCAGGTGTTTCACCGTGAGAAAGTTGCATCATGCTTGGGTTTAAGAAATTAGCATGCCCCCCTAATTGTGCGATACCTGCTTCCATTGAATTTCTTGTTCTTGTTGATTGATCAAAGAAAATCAAAAATAATGTCTTATACAATAAATATGGTGTTGGTATATTAGAAGCCATTTTAATTTTCAAATCTCTTGCGAGATCCAACATCATTTCTATCTCTTCATTTGTAAAATCCTGTGTTGTTATGAAATGTCTACTTTTTTCTGTTTTGAAAAATGCTGACATAATGTCTACCCCCTTGATATATTTTTATGAATTTTATGATTATCAACCTGTCCAAAAAATCTAAAATGAAATGAAGACTCGAAGATTGCCCTTAAAATTATGAATGAAAGCCGTCAAAATTACATGGATGTAATTTTGAGCGAAACAATACACGATGTATTGTTTGAGCGACGGCTGAGAGTGAATAATTTTAAGGATTAGCAATCGAGCTGTCTGAGTGAATTTGGATTTTTAGACACTCTTTGTAATTATTATTTTATTTTTTCTACCAATGTTTTTGGGAAATTAGCATAAAATGCTGCTGCTTTCACAAGATGTTCGATCTTTACTTTCTCATTCGGAGCATGTGCATATTTTTCATCACCTGGACCAAAACCAACTGTTGGAATATTATAAACACCAGCTGTAGCTATACCATTTGTGCTAAATGTCCATTTATCTATTAAAGGTTCTTTTCCAAATGTTTTAATATATGCTTCTTTTGCTGCTTGTACAACATCTGAATTCTCTTCAAGTACCCATGTTGGAAAATACTTTTCAACAGGATATTCAATTCCGGTATATGCAGGTTTTGAATATGTCAATTCCACTATTTCTGCATTAATTCCTGTTTTTTTAAATATTTCTCTTATTTCTTCAAACGCGCTTTCCTTTGTTTCACCAGCTGTAAGTCTTCTATCAATGTGAATTACACACTCATCTGGAACAGCATTATGTGAAGGTGATTTAAAGAATATTTGAGAAACAACGATTGTCCCTTTTCCAAGGAAAGGATCATAATGAAGATTTTCATTTAATTTTTCTATTTCATTTATAATTTTTGCCATTTTATAAATAGCATTATCTCCTCTTTCTGGAGCACTTGCGTGTGCAGAAAGACCAACAGTTTTTATCCTGAATTCTATTCTTCCTCTATGCCCTCTATACACATTCAAACTTGTTGGCTCTGTAATAACTACAAAATCCGGTTTTATTTTATCTTCTTCGACAATGTATCGCCAGCATAATCCGTCACAATCTTCTTCCATAACTGTCCCAGTTACATAAACGGTAAAGTCATCTAATAAATTTAATTCTTTTAAAATTTTCATTCCGTATACCATGGAACACATACCTGCTTTTTGGTCAGATGCTCCTCTTCCATATACCCATTCATCATCCCAATCGCCACTAAATGGGTCTTTATCCCATAAATCAGGGTTACCAACTTCAACAGTATCAATATGTGCATCCATTGCAATAACTGTTTTACCATTTCCTATTCTTCCAAGTATATTGCCTAACCCATCAATTTTCACTTCATCAAATCCTACTTTTTCCATTTCTTCTTTAATAACCTGTATAACTTCTTTTTCTTCTCCAGAGTAACTCCTTGCTTTTATCAATTTGCTCATAAACTTAACAATGTCTTCACGGTATTTTTCTGCTAATTCTAATGTTGTCAAATTTATCCCTCCCTGCATAAACTTTATAAAATTATATAACTTTTATTTTAAAATTAAAAACCTGTACAATTCTCATTAACACTATTTTATCAATTAGAATTTGAAATATAGTTGATTATCTTGTTTATTTATAATATTCCTCTTGATAACACTATTTTTATAATGAAACGTATCATTATCTTTAATGTTTTATATATAATATTTGTATAAATTATTGTTTGATAATATGTATATTTCAGCTGTTAGTATATGATACAAATTATTTATAATAGATAAAATCTAAAATTCTTTCATTTTCAAATTTGATATTTTTTTTTGATAGAGTTATAATTTTTAATATCTTGGGGAATGGGTAATTAAATTGAAGGGGTGAAAAAATGTTTGATACAGGAAACACAGCATTTATGCTTCTTGCAACAAGTCTTGTTATGCTTATGACACCTGGGCTTGCTTTCTTTTATGGTGGATTAGTTGGTAGAAAAAATGTTCTAACTATTATGATGCAGAGTTTTGTTTCTATGGGATGGACTACTATTTTATGGGTAACTTTTGGATTTACTATGAGTTTTGGTAATGATATTTTAGGAATAATTGGAGATTCCAAATATTTATTTCTTCATGGAATTTCTATAAATACACCATTTGGTGCAAATACAGGAATACCAATGATTGTATTTGTTGCATATCAGATGATGTTTGCTATAATCACACCGGCTTTAATAACAGGTGCTTTTGCAGATAGAGTAAAGTTCAAAGCTTATATGATTTTTTTGACTGTTTGGCTTATTTTTGTTTATTTCCCTCTTGTTCATATGGTTTGGGGAGGAGGATTGTTTCAAAAGTGGGGAGTTTTAGATTTTGCAGGTGGTATTGTGGTTCATGCAAGTGCTGGTGCAGCTGCATTAGCTTCGGTGTTTTTTGTAGGTAAAAGAAAACAAAAGAATGTAAAACCACATAGTATTCCACTTGTTGCACTGGGAACCGGATTATTATGGTTTGGATGGTATGGTTTTAATGCTGGTAGTGAGTTAAGGGTAGATGCTGTAACTGCAAATGCTTTTTTAAATACTGATGTTGCAGCCTCATTTGCTGCTATTACATGGTTGATTTTAGCTATAATTTTTGAAAGAAAACCTAAAATACTTGGTATGCTTACAGGAGCTGTTGCCGGTTTGGCAACAATTACACCAGCTGCTGGTTATGTAACAGTTCAAACTTCAATGTTAATAGGAATAATCGCTTCTATTGTTAGCTATGCTGCAGTATTATATAAAAACAAAAAAGGCTGGGATGATGCTTTAGATGTATGGGGAGTACATGGTGTAGGTGGATATCTTGGTATAGTTCTATTAGGATTATTTGCTACGAAAAGTGTTAATAGTAATGGCGCTAATGGTTTGTTATACGGGAATGCAGGTTTTTTCTGGAAAGAATTTATAGCAGTAACTTTAGTTTCAATTTATGCATTTATTTTTACATATATAGCATTATGGCTTATAAACAGAATTACACAGGTTAGAGTTAGCGGTGAAGCTGAAATTGAAGGATTGGATAAAAACGAATTTGGCGAGGAAGCTTATTTATAAAAATGATAATATATGTTTTCATAAAAAGTGACTCCTTATGGAGTCACTTTTATTAAATTATATGTTTTTATATAAGAAATTATGATTAAACTTTGTCTTTTTATTTAAGAATGAAATATAATTATTTTAATCACTTTTTATCCTGGTAGTAATTGCAAAAAGTTTTTATAGGACAAATTTCACATTCCGGATTTCTTGCTTTACAAATATTTCTTCCATGATATATTAACCAATGATGAGCTTTTCCCCATAACTCTTGTGGAATATTTTTCATTAAATCTTCTTCTGTTTTTTTTACATTTTTTCCATTTGCCAAACCTATTCTATTTGCAACTCTAAAAACATGTGTATCAACAGCAATAGCATCTTTCCCAAACGCAACACTTAACATTACATTTGCGGTTTTTCTTCCAACTCCAGGTAATTTTATTAGTTCTTCTCTTGTTTCTGGTATTTTTCCATTATATTTTTCTAATAACATCTTACACGTATTTATTATATTCTTGCTTTTTGTTTTATATAATCCCACACCCTTTATATACTTTTCCAGTTCTTCTGGTTTTAATTTAGCAAAATCTTCTGGTGTTTTGAATTTTGAAAACAATGTTGGAGTTACTTTGTTTACTTGATTATCTGTAGTTTGAGCTGATAACATTACAGCAATTAATAATTCAAATGTGTTTTTATATTTTAGCGCTGTAGTGGAATTAGGATATGTTTTTTCTAATATTTCCAGTATTTTTTTTATTTCTTTTTTGCTTTTTTTCATTATACATATCATCCTTTCGATTATATCATTTCTTAAATTATATCATATCTCTATTATTTAATTTGAGAGTTTGAATTATTTTAGAACATCGTGTGTAGGTAATGTGTTGATTAAAAATATGTTATAATTATTATGTATATATAAATTTTACTAAAAGGAGATTCTTATATGAAAAAAAAGGAATTAATTTTAAACTTAATTAACCAAAAAAAATTTGATAAAGCTGAAACATTAATTGAAAATATAAATGATATAGTTCAAAAAAATAACTTAAAGGGATTGTTATATTTTAATAAAGGTGAAATTCAGAAAGCAAAAAACTTTTTTGAAAAAGCTTTAAAAGTTGATTCTGAAAATGATGATGTTTTATTTAATTATGCGTATATACTGAAATTAATGAATAAAGATTTAGATTCTTGGAGATATTTAATGAGAATAAAAAATAAAGATTGGGCAACGTATGATTTGTTAGGAGATATAGAAATAAACAATAGAAGTAAAGCTGCTGGTATTAAAAATTATTATATTGCGTCAACTCTAACAAAAGATATGTCTATGAAAGAAAAATATGATCTTGCTAAGAAAACTTTTTTTAAAAATATAAAAATAGCTTTTTTATGCTTACCAGGTCTTGATACTTTCATAAAACCCATTTATGAATATATATCATTTTTATATCCGTCTAAACTTGTAATATCAAATAATAGTGAAGAGTTGAAAAATGCTGTTGAATGGGCAGATGTTATATGGTTAGAATGGGCTAATGAGGTAGCTAACTTTGTTACAAATAACATCGATTTAAAAGAGAAAAAAGTTGTATGTAGATTACATGGATATGAAGTTTTCACAAATATTCCAGGTCAAATAAATTGGAATGCTATTGATCATCTCTTTTTTGTTGCAAAGCACAAAAGAGAAATATTTTTTAAAAGATTCGGTGAGAAAATAAATATTAAAAAAACAAGTATTTTAAGAAATGGAATTGATTTAAGTAAGTTTCAATATCTTAATAAAAAAACTCCCGGAAAAAAACTTGCAATAATAGGAAATATTAATTATAGAAAGGGTTTTGAAATCTTATTATGGGCTTTTTATGAATTAATAAAAAAAGATGACGAATATAAATTATTTATTAGAGGAGATTTTCAAGATATACGTTATAAAATAGCTATAGAAACAATGATTGAAGAATTAAATCTAAAAAAATATATAAAGTTTGTTCCAAGAGTTGAAAACTTATCTATGTGGTTAAAAGATATAGATTATATTATATCATCTTCAATAGAAGAGTCTTTTCATTATACAATTGGAGAAGCTATGGCTATGGGAATAAAACCTGTAATACATGCTTGGAAAGAAAGTAGAGAAATATGGCCAGAAAAAAATATTTTTAGAAACACTGAGGAGTTTTTAGATATTATATTAAACCAAGAATATAACTCAGAAAATTATAGACTTTTTGTAGAAGATAAATATCCTATAGAAAAACAATTGTTTGAAATTGAGAAATTACTTGATAGTTTTGAAAAAGACTTAAATAACTCAGAAAATTATATGCTAAATAATAATAGAATTTTAAGATTTAATTATTCAAAAACATCAGAAAATAAATATATATGGTATTTAATGAATGAGTTTGGAAGATTTCAATATGGCGGTGGTGAAAGAGTTTTAGTATCTTTTTCAAAAGAGGCTAAAAAATATGGATATAAACTTATTTTTATTTCAAATAATTATACAAAAAAATCTTTGGATATATTAAAAGATCTTGGATTTGAAGGAGAAATATTGATTATAAATACACCTTTAACAGAATATCCCAGAGATTTTATTAAAATTAGAAATTTTATTGAAGAATTATCTTCTATAAAAGATAAATATCCGCCAGATTTAGTAATAGGACATCCAGTAACTGCAAGTATGTGGTTAGAGGAAGCAAATAAGGTTTTAAAGTTAAATGTGAAACATTATTTGATTACTATAGTTAATTTCCTTATTGGAGATATATCCCAAAACATCAAATTTTATAAAGAATCCATAAATAACATATTGCATATAGACGCATTAACAAAAGAGTATCTTGAATTAAGATTAAAAGTTAATAATTTTAATTTTAATGAATATAATTACGTAGGAGTTCCTTATTTTACAATTGATAAATTAAAAAATATAAGATTAAATAATAATTTTGATAGTAAAATTCGAATTATAATGTATCCACGTTTTACCTATACAAAATCTTTTGTATTAAATGCAGTGGAAGATATGGCAAAACTTATTAATAATGGTTATGAATTTTATGTGAATATAGTAGGTGTTGGTGGATTCAGTAATACTATAAAAGAAATTATAAAATTTCATAATGTTGAAAAGTATATAAAAATAATTCCACTTGAAAAAATTGATTTTAGATTTGTAGCAATACATGATCTTGCAGTAAATACAGGGGTTTCTGCAAGCGAAACATCATATCTTGGAATTCCAACGATTTTTGCAGATACTACACCGTGGTTTAATTTCGTTTCTCAATATACAGGATATATTAATCCAAGAGGAATATTAGGGAAGGACTTTAATCTTGAAGATCCATATTTTGATTTTTATAGTTATAATACATATTATGATATAGTAAAAAGCATATTAGATCTAGAGAATCCCAAAAGATATTTAAGAACTTTGGGAGAAGATTTAAGAAATTATACTAAAGAAGCGTTGAAATTTTATAATGAAGAAAGTGTTTTTAAAAGAATACTTAAATTTTCTGGTATTTTATAAGGGGGAATAAGATGAAAGTTGTAATTTTGGCAGGCGGTTATGGAACACGGTTGGAAGAAGAAACAATAAGAATCCCTAAACCTATGGTTGAAATAGGTGGAAAACCGATACTATGGCATATTATGAAAATATACTCTTACTATGGTTTTGATGATTTTATAATTTGTCTTGGTTATAAAGGATATGTTATAAAGGAATATTTTACCAATTATTATAATCATATGAGTGATATGACAGTAGATTTATCTACAGGTAATATAGAAATACATAATAGTTACTCTGAAAAATGGAAGGTTACATTAGTTGATACGGGATTAAATACAATGACTGGGGGAAGAATAAAGAAAATAAAAAAATATTTAAACAATGAAAGGTTTATGCTTACTTATGGTGATGGAGTTGGAAATGTAAACATAAAAAAGCTTGTCGAATTTCATAAAAAACATAGTAAATTGGCAACTATCACAGTTGTTCAACCAATAGGAAGATTTGGTGTTTTGAATATAGATAAAGATAATTCAGTTAAATCATTTATAGAGAAACCAAAAAGTGAAAATTCGAGAATTAATGCAGGTTTTTTTGTTTTAGAACCACAAGTTATTGACTATATAGTCGATGATAATACTGCGTGGGAAGATGGGCCGCTTGAAAAATTGGCAAAAGAGAGTAACTTAATGGCTTTTCATCATGATGGATTTTGGAAGCCAATGGATACTTTAAGAGACAAGCATGAGCTTGAAAGATTATGGAATACCGGAAAAGCTCCATGGAAATTATGGGAATAAGGAGGAACTATTATGATTGAATTGTTTAAAAAACCATTATTTGTTTTTGAAATGGCTAATAATCATCAGGGAAATGTCGAGCATGGAAAAAGAATTATTCGTGAAATAAAAAAAGTTGTCAAAGAGTTTGAAAATATCTTTGATTTTGCATTTAAATTCCAATATAGAGATTTAGATACGTTTATTCATCCTGATTATAAAAATGATTTTTCTTACAAATATATAAAACGTTTTTCGGAAACAAAATTAAGTGAATCTCAGTTTTTAGAGTTGAAAGATGAATTAGAAAAAAATGAATTTATAACAATGTGTACACCCTTTGATGAGAATTCTGTTAAAAAAGTTATAAAGCATAATTATGACATAATAAAAGTAGCGAGTGCATCTTTTACTGATTGGCCATTATTGGAGGAAATTTCAAAATATGATAAGCCAATTATTGCTTCAACGGCTGGTGCAACATTAAATGAAATAAGAAATGTTATATATTTCTTTAAACATAGAGGTAGAAATATTAATATTATGCATTGTGTTGCTGCATATCCTACAACAGACGAAAAATTAGAATTAAATCAGATTGATTTGTTGAAAAATGAATTTCCTGACATTAATGTAGGTTTTTCAACGCATGAAAAACCAGATAATTTTGATGCTATAAAAATAGCTATTGCAAAAGGGGCTACCATATTTGAAAAACATGTTGGAGTTGAAACAGATAAAATAAAATTAAATGCATATTCTGCTAATCCAGAACAGGTTTATAAATGGTTAAAGTCGGCAAAAAAAGCATATATAATGTCCGGAGTTCGAGGAAAAAGATATTCATTTTCAAAAGAAGAACTTACATCTTTAAAAAATCTAAGAAGAGGTATATTTGCATTAAAAAACATTTCAAAAGATCAATGTATAACTATGAATGAAGTTTTTTTTGCTATACCAAGACAAAATGGGCAATATGCATCCAATGATATGTCTAAATATAAAAAGTTTGTAGCCAAAAAGGATATTAAAGCATATGAACCAATTTCTGAAAACAATGTTGAGATAAAAGATTTATATCCTCAGATAAAAGAATATGTGAGAGAAATTCTCGATATTGTTAGGAAAAGTAATGTTGTAATTCCGGAAAATAGTGTCTGTGAGCTTTCACATCATTATGGATTGGATAATTTTAAAAACTTTGGAGCAGCAATTATAGACATAATAAATAGAGAATATTGCAAAAAAATAATTATATTACTTCCTGGACAAAAGCATCCTGAACATTATCATAAACAAAAAGAAGAAACATTTAATGTATTATACGGAGATTTTATAATAAATATAGATGGTCAAGAAAGAGTTTATAAACCCGGAGATATTATAATAGTGGAAAGAAATAAAAAACACTCTTTTTATAGTGAAACAGGTGCAGTTATTGAAGAAATTTCAACAACACATTTCAAAAATGATTCATTCTATAGCGATAAAAAAATCCAATCTAACAAACACAGAAAAACACAAATTTATTTAACAGAAGATATATTATCTTATTAGGTGGAATTATGGATAAATTTAAAGAATTAGAAGATTTATTAAAAAAACAATATATTTCATATTCTGAACAATTTTCTTTATATCATTTAGTAAAAGGAAAAAAAATATTGTTATATGGTTGCGGAAGTGGATGTATAACCTTTTTTTCAATAGTATTAGATAGGTATAATGATATAAAAATAGATGGAATTATCGATAAAAGAGCAGAAAATGGAGAAAAGTTTAGAGATATTCCTTTATTTAACCCAGAATCTTTAAATATACATGACACTGAGAATTATGTAGTAATAATAACTGTTGGAAAGAAAGAATATTATAATGAAATTTTCAATATACTTAAACAAAAGAATTTTAAAAATATTATTTTAGCAAATCAAATATATGAATATCATCTTCATTTTACAAGTCATGAAATAGAGAAAATGGGTTTTTCATATTATAAAAAGCAAAAGGATAAAATATTAAAAGCTTTCACATTATTTTCGGATAAATTAAGTATAGATATTTACTTAAAATATTTAAAAACACATATATATAAAGTGCCTCAAGAATTACCTTATGAAAGTGTGGAAAAGCAATACTTTCCTGATGATATAATTATGAATTACTCGAGGTTTATTAATTGTGGTGCATATAATGGAGATACTATAAGAAATCTTGTAAAATACAAAGGAAAGCAAGAGTCTGTAGTTTGTTTTGAACCAGATTTAATTAATTATAGTAAATTGATTAAATATATTAATAACAATAAAAAAGATATAGCGGATACAATTTTCGCATATCCATGTGGAGTATATTCTAAAACAACACAAATTTTCTTTTCATCAGGAAATAATACCAACAGTAAAATATCAGCTAATGGAAAAGATCTTATACAAACAGTAAAATTAGATGATGCGTTGATTAATTATTCTCCAACATTTATTCAGATGGATATAGAAGGAGCTGAAATAGAAGCAATAAAAGGTGGTGCCATATTGATCTCTACGTATAAACCTGATTTAGCTATTTGTGTTTATCATAGTGTGGAACATATATGGGAAATTCCATTAATGCTAAATAAATTAAATCCTGATTATAAATTTTATTTAAGAAATTATACTGGATATATAAGTGAAACTGTATTATACGCTAGGAGTGAATAAATGAACGATTTCAAACCGTTAAAAACTATTCAAGGAATGAGTATAAAAGATTTAAAAAATTTTATAAATGAAAAAGACGTATTTATATGGGGTGTTGGGCAATTAGGGAGAGTTATAAAAAAGAATCTTGAAAAAAATAAAATACATATAAAAGGATTTTGTGATTCAGATACAAAAAAAGTGGGAACCATAATTGAAGATAAAAGAGTTTATTCTTCAAATAAAGCGATTGAATTGGCAAAGAAAAAAAAGGCTGTTTTAATTTTGGCTGCAGCACAATATAAACATGAGATGGAACAAATATGTAAAGAATCTGGATTAAAAAAGATGATTGATTATATAACTTATATAAATATTAGACGCCCAGAAGCTGTTGTGGAAATATCGGGGATATGTAATTTAAATTGCGTATTTTGCCCGCAAGGAAATATGAAAATAAAGAAAGGAATAATGCCTTATAGAATATATAAGGAAGTTTTAGATAAGTTATTACAGGAAATACCTTTTTTAACGAATATCCAATTATCTTTATGGGGAGAACCTTTGTTAAATCCAGAAATAGATAAAATAATTGAATATTCTGAAAAATACGTACCAGTCTCATTACAAACAAATCTTCAAAATTCTGAAAACATTGAAAAAGTAATAAAAGCGCAGCCAACCCAATTAATTGTGTCAGTAAGTGGCGCTAAACAAAAATATTCCAAATACTATGGCAATGCATCATGGGAGATATTTAAGAAAAACGTAAATCTTTTAAATTTACTAGTAAAGCAGTACAATCCAAAAACACAGATATCTTTTTTATATCACTTTTATAAAGACAATAAGAATGATTATAAAGAAATAAAACAATATTTAGCTAGATATGATTTTAATTTATCTCCATCGTGGGCCTATCTAAATCCATACAATCATTTATTAAATTATATTGAAACAAAAGAAATGGAATATAGTTTAAAAAGTTTTCTAAATACACTTTCATGGGATATAGATAAAGTACTTGACATTATAAAAAAGGAAATAGGAAAACCATGTTTATGCCAGAGATTATTTCCCATAATAAATTGGGATTTGTCGGTGTTTCAATGCCATTTATACTACACAAAAATACATGATAATTTTTTAGAAATACCTTATAACAAATTAATAGAATTAAGACATAGTCAACAAATATGCAGAAGATGCCAAAAATATGGACTTCATAGATTGGATATAGACATATTAATAAAAAAATATGGAGAAAATAAAATTTGAGGAGGATTTTAATGAAAAATAAACCTTCAAAGGTGCATGTTGATTATCATATATATACAGTAAATGACGCCAAAAAACTTTTTAATAATAGAAAAATTTATATATGGGGAGCAGGTCAAAAAGGAAGAGGTTTTTTAAAAGCGTTGGAAAGAAACGGTTTTAAAATAGAAGCTTTCTTAGATAGTTCTCCAAAACTTATTGGAGAGTATTATGAAGGGATACCTATTTTAGATCCGAAAGAAATTTTTGAAGACAAAAATAAATTAAACAATGCTTTTATACTTACGGCAAGTGTAGATAAAAAAAATAAAGAAATGTTTAAAATATGTGAAAAATATGGATTAGAGAAAGGTAAAGATTTTATAAACATCCAAAGGTTTACACCATATTATCCAGTAATTGAAATTTCCGGTTCTTGTAATTTAAGTTGCATTAGCTGCCCAAGAGGGGATTTTAGCAGCAGATTTAGAAAGACTGGATTTATGGATATAACAGATTATGAAAGAGTAATAAAGAAATTAATTGCCGAAATGCCTTTTTTATACTTGGTAGATTTATATGTTTGGGGAGATCCTTTTTTGCACCCTAAACTCCCCGAAATTATAAAAATAAATAATAAATATGGAATTGCTGGTGGTATATCGACTAATCTAAATTATGGAAATAATATTGAAGAAATTATAAAATCAAAACCTCCACAAATAAGAGTTTCAGTTTCAGGATACGGTCCGGAACATTATGAAATAACCCATAAAAATGCAAAATGGGATGTATTTTATAATAATCTTTTGATGTTGCATAAATATATAAAAAAATATGATACTAAAACGATTGTTGAAGTGTATTTCCATGTAAATAAAATAAATATTTCTGAATTTAAAAAAGTAAAAGAATTATGTGATGAGCTTGGATTTAGATTAAATTCAACTATATCAATGGTATTTCCAGATTATGCCTTGGAATATATTCAAACTGGAAAATTACCAACTAATGCTCAAAAAGGTGCGGATATAATGTTAGTATCACTTGATGATATGCTTAAAAATGCGAAGAAAGAAAAAGATAAGGATTGCCTTTTAAAAAGAATTGTGCCTGTAATAAATTGGGATTTATCTGTAATGCCGTGTTGCAATTACACATATAGAAAATTAGCCGATAATTATCTTGATATAACATTTGAAGAAATAATTAAATTAAGAGAAAACCACCCTTTATGCAAAACGTGTCAAAAATATGCATTACATAGATATTTTAATCCTTTATATTATTCTGATTATATTGATAATTTATTAAAGGTGGAGATAAAAAATGAATAAATGTCGTGTGTGTGGTGGAGAAGTTGAAACACTATATAGTATTGAAAATTTACCAGCAAAATCCCAATTTTTCCCTGATGAATATAGTTTAAAAGAAGATAAAAGTATATCTTTAAATATTGCTCAATGTGCATCATGCGGGCTCATACAATTGATTAATGAGCCCGTTTCATATTATAAAACAGTAATTAGGGCTACATCTGTATCAAGTGAAATGAAAAAATTCAGATTAAAACAATTAAAACAGTTTTTTGAGAAATATGATTTATATAATAAAAAGTGTATAGAAATAGGAAGTGGAAATGGTGATTATTTAAGTATATTAGCAGAAATTAGTAAAAATGTATATGGTTTTGAATATTCTAGTGAGAATATAAAATATATAAAAGAAAAAGGCTTAAAAGCTATTCAAGGATATATAGATACTGAAAAATATGAATTACCAGATAAACCATATGATGCCTTTTTTATGTTTAATTTTTTAGAACATGTGCCAGAGCCAGTAACCTTTTTAAGAGGTTTATCAAATAATTTAAATGATAACGGAATTGGTATAATAGAGGTTCCAAATTTTAACATGATAAAAAAAGAAAAAATGATTTCAGAATTTACCATAGATCATCTATCTTATTTTACAAAAAAAACGCTTGAAATAACTTTAAGAATAAGTGGATTTGAGATAATTGAAATAAATGAAATATGGAATGACTATATAATATCAGCAATAGTAAAAAAAAGAAATAAATTAAATTTCTCTGGATTTCAGGCATTTCAGGAAACATTGAAGAAAAATATTTATGATTTTATTAACAAATATCCAGATTTTGCAATTTGGGGAGCTGGACATCAAGCATTATTTGTAATGGCTGCTTTGAAATTAGGAGATAAATGTAGATATGTTATAGATTCTGCAAAATTTAAGCAAAATAAATATACTCCAGCAACGCATATTAAAATAGTATCCCCTAACTATTTAAGAGAAAACCCTGTTAAGGCGATTATTATAATGGCGGGAAGTTATTCCAATGAAATAAAACAAAAATTATTAGAAGAATATCCTGAAATAAAAATAGCGATTTTAGAAAAGAATAAATTGAAAATAATATAACGGAGGTAAGATGATGAAGAAAAAAATTGATTATAAAGTTCAAGAGAGCGAAGATTTAAAAAGGAATGAATTAAAAGAGAAAAAACCTTATGTTTATGAAAAAATTTTAAAATTTGAAGAAAAAGTAAAGCGTGGAGAAAGCTTTGCTATAATACAATTTCAGTATAATTATGCATGTAATTTTAATTGTGTTCACTGTGGTATTTCGCAACTAAGAAAACCCGGTGCAAGGAGTTTTACACCAGAAGATGTCAAGGAATTATCTAGACAAGCTGATGAAATGGGTTTAGCCCATTTTGTTATAACTGGTGGAGAACCATTAGTTTTTCCAGATTTGGATGAAGTAATAAAAGCTATAGACCCGCAGAAATTTTATATATCCCTTGATACAAATGGATGGTATTTTGATGAAGAAAAAGCTTTTCATTTGAAAGAATTGGGAGTTGACAAAATACAATTAAGTCTTGATAGTTTAAATGAAATAGAGCATGATGAATTTAGAAAGAAAAAAGGTTCTCATGCAAGAGCATTAAGAGCTATAGATGCTGCAAAAAAAGCAGGGTTAAACATTATAATTCAAACAGTAGTTACCAAACAAAGGGTTTATTCTGAAGAGTTTGAAGAATTTTTGAAATTTTTAAACAGCAAAGATGTAGGTGTTTTTGTAACTTATGCAAAACCTGTAGGAAACTGGGAAGGAAATTATGATGTATTAGTAACTAAAAAGGATATGGATTATGTTAGAGAACTTGAAAAGAAATATAATGTATTTACACATTTAACTCCTGGATATGGTTTAGATCTTGGATGCATTGCAGTAAAAAGAATGATATCAGTTACTCAATATGGCGATGTTATGCCATGCCCATATATACATGCATCGTTAGGAAATGTGTTTGAAGAACCATTAAAAGATATTATTGAAAGAGGATTAAAGATAAAATGGTTCGGAAAATATGTTGATACATGCTTAATTGCAGAAGACAAACACTTTATTGAAGAATACGATTCGAAAAGAATATATGGTAATAAACCATTACCAGTACCGTGGTTTAAAGTATTTGATGAGAACGACTACATAAAAGATGAAGAAAAACTCAAAACAGAGAAAACAAAAAATGGGTATTTAAGATGGAGGAAATAAGATGAAACTAAATCAAAGATTTGAAGAAGACCTTGATTTTATTTTGAAAGAATTAAAAGAAGAATTTAAAAAAATAAAAAATGAAAAAATTTTTATTACAGGTGGAACAGGATTTTTTGGTAAATGGTTTTTAGGGAGTATTTTAAGAGCTAATGAGAAATTGAATACAAATATAAAAATTGGTGTATTGTCAAGAAATCCAGAAAAATTTAAGAAAAATTTTCCGTACTTAAGTAATGAAAAATATGTAAACTTTTATAAAGGAGATATTAGAAATTTTGATTTTCCAAATGAAAATTTTTCATATATTATACATGGAGCCAGTGCTTCTGCAGAAGGGTGGTTCAAAGGTGAAAATCAAATTATCAGAATCGAAACTATAACTGCTGGTACAAAAAGAATTTTAGATTTTGCAAAGAAAAACAAAATAAAAGGGTTTTTATATATGAGTTCCGGTAAGGTTTACGGAACTCATTCTGATATTTACGAAAAAATTCCTGAATACTATTGTGGGAATTTATGTCTTGAAGATCCAAATGCGGCATTATCAATCGGGAAAAAGATGGCTGAATTTTTAGCTTTAGAATATTCGAAAAACTATAATATTCCAGTAAAAATAGCCAGGGGATTTGCTTTTGTAGGACCTTATTTGCAATTGAATTTGCATTATGCTGTTGGAAATTTTATTAGAGATGCTTTAAAAGGAGGTCCAATAGTAATAAATGGAGATGGGAAAGCACTAAGATCATATTTATATGCAGCAGACGCAATAATATGGTTTTTTAAGATATTGATAAATTCAAAAAATAGATCAATATATAATGTTGGATCAGAAAATATTGTATCAATAAAAGAAGTAGCTGAATTAATCAATTCTGTATCTAATAAAAAAATGGAAATTAGAATTCAAAAAAAGGAAATTTCAAAAAAAGTAGATCAATATATACCGTCAACGAAAAAAATAAAAGAAGAACTTGGAGTGAGAGAGTATACATCTTTAAAAGATGCAATAATAAAAACTATAGATTTTTATAGAAAAGAGGGATTAAAATGATGAAACTTTCCGATTATGTTTTTAATTTTATTGCAAATTTAGGAGTAAAACATGTGTTTATGCTTCCAGGTGGAGGTTGCATGCATCTTGTAGACTCACTGGGAAAAAATAAAAGATTAAAATATATAACAAATTTAAATGAGCAAGCAGTTTCTATTAGCGTTGAGTCATATGCTCAGGCTACAAATAATATAGGGGTGGGCTTAGTAACCACTGGACCTGGAGGAACAAACGCAATAACTGGAGTTGCTGCTGGATGGGTTGATTCAACTCCTATGTTAATAATTTCTGGACAGGTTAAAACTAAGGATATGATTAAAGATTCAAAATTAAGGCAAAAAGGATTCCAAGAAATTGATATAATATCTTTAGTAAAACCAATTACAAAGTATGCAGTAACGATAACAGATGCAGAAGACATTAGATACCATCTTGAAAAAGCTGTTTATCTTGCAACTACAGGACGACCAGGGCCAGTATGGATCGATATTCCATTGGATATACAGGCTGCGATTATAGATGAAAAAAAATTAAAAGGTTATATTCCACCAAAATCAAATTTTGATGATGATATAGATAAAAAAATTGAGTTATTAATTGAAATGATAAAAGAATCAAAAAAGCCGGTAATACTTGCTGGAAATGGCATAAGATTAGCAAAAGCGGAAAAATTATTTTATTCAGTTATTAAAAAATTAAATATTCCAATATTATTAACTTGGAAAGCTATAGACTTTCTTGATGAAAATGATCCATTAAATTTTGGAAGACCTGGAGCTATCGCCTCAAGGTATGCCAATTTTATACAACAAAAGTCCGATCTTTTTATTTCTATTGGTGCAAGATTAGATACAGGGCAAACAGCATATAATCATAAAAATTTTGCACCATATGCAAAAAAAGTCATAGTAGATGTGGATAAAAATGAAATAGATAAATTAGAAATGGATATAGAGTTAAAAATTGTAAGTGATGCATATAGATTTTTAGATATATTAAATAGAAAAATAAGAAAAATAGAATTTAAGAGAAAAGATAAATGGTTAAGTTTCTGTAAATCATTAAAAAACAAATATCCTATTATAAAAGATGAATATTATAAAATGAAAGATTTTGTAAATCCATATGTATTAATAGATATTTTGTCAAAAAAATTAAGCGAGAATGATGCAATTATTCCAGGAAGTTCAGGATTATGTAGCGAAATTACTATGCAATCATTTAAAGTAAAAAAAGGACAAAGAGTCTATAATAATGAAGGATTTGGAGCTATGGGATTTGGATTACCTGCTTCAATTGCAGGAGCTATTGCATTAAACAGAAGAACCATATGTATTACAGGAGATGGCGGAATTCAAATGAATATACAGGAATTAGAAACGTTAAGAAGATTGAATATACCTTTAAAATGTTTTATTCTTGACAATAAAGGATACGGTTCTATTGTAAATACACAAAATAACTATTTTAATGGAAATTATGTGGGCAGTAATGAAAGTAGTGGATTAACTTTACCTGATATGAAAAAAATAGCGCATGCATATGGTTTGAAATTTTATGAATTAAGAAATAATAAAGACTTAATTAATAAAATAGACGAAATACTTGATTATGAGGGACCTGTAATTTGTAATGTTAAAATTCCTGAAATTTATACAACTATTCCAAGAACAAAATCAAAAATAGAAAATGGGAAAATAATAACTCTCCCTATGGAAGATCTGTGGCCGTATTTGGATAGAGAAGAATTTAATAATATCATGTCAGAAAAAGAGGGATATTATGAAATATAAGCATTTATTTTTTGATATGGACGGTACTTTATTTGACACATCAGAAGGTATTATATTTTCTATGCAAGAAGCATTTAAAAAAAATAACTTAGAACCTTTATCAAGAGACGAAATACTAAAACTTATAGGTCCAACGTTAGATGAGATTATGGATATAATCTTTGGAATTGAGGATAACCCTTTAAAGTTTAAAATTAGAAAAGATTTTAGAGAGTTATATGCAGAAAAAGGGGTATATATGTTAAATTTATACCCATATGTACTGGAAACATTAGAAGAATTATACAATAAAAATAATAATATGTATATTATAACGTCAAAACCAGAAATTTTTGCCAACAAAATACTAAAAAAGTTTAAGATGGATAAATATTTTAAAAAGGTTGTTGGAATTCCTTTAGAAGGTAATGTTTTACCAAAAAAAAATAGATTGAATAAATTAATTATAGAACTTGGAATATCATCAAATAGTAGTGTGATGATTGGAGATACAAAAAGTGATATTGATGCGGCAAAATATAATAATATTGACATGATATGTGTTTCTTATGGTTTTTGCCAAAACAAATCAAATTTTAATAATTGTACTGTTGTTATAAATAAATTTAATGAATTACTTAAGATCGTGGAGTGATAATATGAATCAATTCTATAAAAACAAAAAAATATTAATAACAGGACACACGGGATTTAAAGGCTCATGGCTTTCATTGTGGTTATTAAAAATGGGAGCAAAAGTAATAGGATATGCATTAGATCCTTATACTCAAAGAGATAACTTTGTGTTATCAAATATTTCAGAAAAAATAATAGATGTACGTGGGGATATAAGAGATTATAATAAATTGAAACAAGTTTTTGAAGAATATAAGCCGGAAATTATTTTTCATTTAGCGGCGCAACCATTGGTTAGATTATCATATGAAACTCCACGAGAAACATTTGAAACAAATGTTATGGGGACAGTAAATGTATTAGAAGCTTTTAGAAATACAAGAGAATGTAAAATATTAATTAACATTACATCAGATAAATGTTATGAAAATCAAGAATGGATATGGGGATATAGAGAAAATGATCCGGTTGGTGGATATGATCCATATAGCGCAAGTAAAGGAGCAAGTGAAATAGTTTCAAGTGCATACTTAAGGTCTTTCTTTAATCCAAATGATTTTAAAAATCATAATAAAGTAATAGCTACAGTAAGAGCAGGAAATGTAATAGGTGGAGGAGATTGGGCAAAAGATAGGATAATTCCTGATTGCATAAGAGCATTAGAAGAAGATAAACCAATAGAAATTAGAAGTCCTCAGGCAACTAGACCGTGGCAACATGTACTTGAACCGTTAAGTGGCTATTTACTTTTAGGTACAAAATTAGCGGAAAACCCGGAAAAATATAGTGGCCCATGGAATTTTGGCCCACATTTAAATTCAATAGTAACAGTAAAAAAAATAGTAGAAAAAGTTATAAAATACTATGGAAAAGGTAGATGGAAAGATTTATCAAATAAAAATCATCCACATGAAGCAAAATTATTGAATTTAGATATTAGTAAAGCTAAGTTTTATCTTAATTGGGAACCAACATTAAATATAGATGAAACAATAAAACTAACTGTGGAATGGTATAAAAATTATAAGAAAAATGATGTATTTGATTTATGTATAAATCAAATAGAATATTTCGAGAATAAAATAAAGTGGTTGGAGGATTAAAAATGGAAGAAATAAGAAAAGAAATAATAGAACTTACAAAAAAATATGCAAAAAATAAAATAAAAAAAGAATTTATACCTGGAAAAACAGTAATACCCTTTGCTGGAAGAGTATTTGATGAAGAAGAATATATAAATCTCGTTGAAGCATCACTTGATGGATGGCTTACAACAGGAAGATTTGCAGAAAAATTCGAATATGAATTTGCAAAATTTTTTGGAGTAAAAAGTGTAACGTTGGTAAATTCTGGCTCCTCCGCAAACTTGTTAGCATTATCTGCATTAACATCAAAAAAACTTGGAGAAAGAAGAATAAAGCCTGGCGATGAAGTAATAACAGTAGCGGCTGGATTTCCAACTACAGTAAATCCCATAATACAAAATGGAGCAATACCAGTTTTTATAGATGTTGATATACCAACATATAACATAAATGCAGAAGAAATAGAATCAGCCATTACAGAAAAAACAAAAGCTATAATGATAGCTCATACATTAGGGAATCCTTTTAATTTAGATGAAGTAATGAGAGTAGCTAAAAAATATGATTTGTGGGTAATAGAAGATATATGTGATGCAGTTGGTTCAACATTTAACGGGAAATTAGTAGGAACTTTTGGAGATATAGCAACAGTAAGTTTTTATCCTGCACATCACATTACAATGGGTGAAGGCGGAGCAATACTGACAAACAACCTACAATTAGAAAGACTTGTAAAATCATTCAGAGATTGGGGAAGAGACTGTTATTGCGAACCAGGGTTCAGTAATACATGTGGTATGAGATTCAAACAACAACATGGAACATTACCTTTTGGATATGATCACAAATATGTATATTCACATATAGGATATAATTTAAAATTAACAGATATGCAAGCTGCGGTAGGAGTTGCACAATTAAAAAAATTACCAGAGTTCATAGAAAAAAGAAAACGAAATTTCAAATTATTAAAAGAAGGTTTAAAAAAATATGAAGATTATCTTATATTACCAGAACCAACACCAAAAAGCGATCCATCATGGTTTGGGTTTCCAATAACTGTAAAAGATAATGACAAATTTTCACGATGGGATATAGTAACTTATTTAGAAGAAAATAAAATAATGACAAGAATGTTGTTTGGAGGAAATTTAACAAGACAACCAGCATATGAGGATGTAAAATATAAAATTCATAATGAGTTAAAAAATACTGATATTATAATGAATAATACATTTTTTATAGGTGTATATCCTGGTATTACAAATGAAATGATTAATTATATAATAAATACATTTGAAAAGTTTTTTGAGAATTATTAATTAGCTTTATTAATAAGACACTCTTTCTATTAATAAACATATTAAAACTTAAATATATCTATATATTTAATCATATAATTAGCTTCGCTAATTTGCACATCAATCCTTTATGATTTGAATATATATAATTATCATATAATTAGCTTTGCTAATTATATGATAATGTGATATAATATTATTAAACTGACAATTTCGGGGGTGAAATAGTGTTAAGCAAGGAATTAGTAAATGAAGTAATCAGGACCGTATTAAAATACGGTGGAGATTTTGCTGAAGTATTTGTAGAAAAAAGATATACCAACACATTTGAAATGAAAAATGGAGACTTAGAAAATGCATCATCTGGCAATACTTTTGGTGTTGGTATAAGAGGATTTTTAAATACTCAAGCAGTATATGCATACACAAATGATTTAAGTAGGGAAAGTTTATTAAATGTAGCAAAAAGGGTTGGAGAAGCTCTTGGCGAAATAAAAATAAAGGATTTAACTTTAAACCTAACAGAAAAGAAATTTGACAATAAGCATGTAGTATTATTATATCCTGAAGATATAACAAAAAAGAAAAAAGTTGATGTTATGAAAAGAGCATATAGTTCAGCGAAAAACTATTCTGATTTGATAAAACAAGTAGTTGTTAGATATTGGGAATATAACCAAAATATTTTGGTTGCAAATTCAGAAGGTGTTTTTGCAGAAGATAATAGAGTTAGAACAAGGTTAATGATTTCAGCAGTAGCTGAAGATAATGGAGTAATGGAAACGGGATTTTATGGTCCAGGAGCAGGCATGGGGTTTGAATTTTTCGATAGAATAGATGTAGAGGAAGCAGGTAAGTTAGCAGCAAGAACTGCAGTGAAAATGGTAAAAGCAGAACCTGCACCTGCAGGGAAATTGCCAGTTGTAATTGCAAATGAATTTGGAGGAGTTATTTTCCACGAAGCTGTTGGCCATGCACTTGAAGCAACCTCTGTTGCAAAAGGTGCATCTGTTTTTGCTGGTAAATTAGGACAAAAAGTAGCTGCAGAATGCGTTTCTGCTGTTGATGATGGAACAATACCAAATGCATGGGGTTCAACAAATATAGATGATGAAGGAACACCGACAAGAAGAAATTTGTTAATAGAAAAAGGCGTATTAAAAGGATATATGATAGATAAATTAGGCGGAAGACGAATGAATATGGAACCAACAGGTAGTGCAAGAAGGCAGAATTATACATTTGCTCCAACATCTAGAATGACTAATACTTTCATTTTGCCTGGAGATAATTATCCTGAAGAAATTATTGCTAACACAGAATACGGATTATATGCAAAAAGAATGGGTGGAGGATCTGTAAATCCTTCAACAGGAGAATTTAATTTTGCTGTAAATGAAGGTTATTTAATAGAAAATGGAAAAATAACAAAACCAGTTAGAGGTGCAACATTAATAGGAAAAGGATATGAAATAATACAAAAAATAGATATGGTTGGAAATGATATAGCCAGAGGTCAGGGAATGTGTGGATCTATTTCTGGTAGTATTCCAGCGGATGTTGGACAACCTACTATAAGGGTTTCTGAAATAATTGTTGGGGGGCGAAATAAATGACATATAATGAATTTAAAGATAAAGTATTTAAATTAGCAAAAGAAAAAGGTTTTGAAGCTCAAATAACATATTCTAAAAATTACGAATTTTCAATAAGACTGGCCAATGGAAATATGGATGAATACAAAGATGCAAATAATAGTTCAATCTCTTTAAAAGTATTGAAAAATGGGAAAATTGGATCCGCTTCAACTACAATTTTTGATGCTCCCGAAAGATTGTTGGAAGAAGCAATAACAAATTATGAAATAATTGATTCAGAAGAGGAAAACTTTTTTTATGATGGTAAAGGCGAATATCCTGATATAAAATCATATTATGGAGAATTTGAAAAATTAAGTGTAAAAGAAAAAATGGGAAAATTAAATAAAATGCATGAAATAGCTTCAAAAGATGAAAGTATAATGATGGTTCCTATGACTGTATTAGGCCATCAGGTTACGGAGGTTTCAATGGCTAACACTTTAGGCCTTGAAAAAACATATAAAGGTGACGGTGGATATGCCTATATTTCAGTAGTGGCAAAAGATAAATCTCCGAGATCAGGATTTTGGTACGGTCTTACAACAAAACCAGAAAATTTAAATGTTGAAGAAATAAGTCAAAAAGCGGTTGAAGAAGCTAAAGCAAAAATCGGGGCTAAATCTGTTAAAAGCGGAAAATATAGAGTAATTTTTAGAAAAGATGAGTTTGCATCACTAATATCTACTATGTTAATACCTATGATTTCTGCAGAAAACGCACAAAAAAATATGTCACCTTTAAAAGAAAAAGTAGGAGAAAAAATAGGTAGTGATATATTAAAAATAAAAGATGTGCCATATTATGAAGGATCATTGTCAAATGCCGCATTTGATAATGAAGGTGTTCCTACAAAGGAAAAGAATATCATAGAAAATGGAAAATTTAAAACATTTTTATATAATTTAAAGACAGCAAAAAAAGAAGGTAAAGAATCAACTGGTAATGCATCAGGAAGAGGAATTGCTCCAATTAATTTGTTAGTTGAACCTGGAGAACTAAACTTTAACGAATTAATAAAAAAATTAGATAATGGAATAATTATTACATCATTAGAAGGATTGCATTCTGGAGCTAACCCAATTTCAGGAGAATTCTCATTAGGAGCACAGGGATTAAAAGTAGAAAATGGAGAAATTGTTGGAGGTGTTGAACAAATTACTGTTTCAGGTAATTTTCTCAACATTTTAAAAAATATTGAAGCTATTGGAAATGATATGTGGATTTCATTTGGAGGCGCAATTTCGCCATCTGTTATTGTTTCTGAAATAGATATTGCTGGTAATGAATAGGAGAGATTTTTATGGCATTAGATATTAGCAGTCTTGAAAAAGCTATAAATTCTCTGGATACGCTTATACAAAAAACAAATGATAATGAATTTATGGAATCTCTTGATGTAACATTTAGATATGGAATTAAAGCTGGAGTTATACAGAACTTTGAATTTACATATGAATTATGTTGGAAATTTATGAAAAGATGGCTTGAAGAAAATATAGGAAAAATTTATGTAGATGGCATACCAAGAAAAGAACTCTTTAGATTAAGTTATGAAAATAAACTTATAGATAATGTTCAAAAATGGTTTAAATACCATAAATATAGGAATTTAACGTCTCACACATATAATATTGAAATTGCAGAAGAAGTTTTTGAAGTATCAAAAGAATTTATAAATGATGCTAAATTTTTATTAGAGAGGCTTAAAGAAAAAAATGACTTTTGATATTAAAGAGGAATATTTTAATTTAATTATAGAAATTTTAAAAAAACATATATGTAATTGCACAATAATAATTTTTGGTTCCAGAATTACTGGTAAATCAAATGAATCTTCAGATCTTGATATTGCTATTGATTGTGGAAAAAAGTTAGATTTAACAACTTTGTTTGAAATTGAAGAAGATTTTCAGGATTCGGATTTACCTTTTAGAGTTGATCTCATTGATTGGCAAAGAACTTCCAAAAGTTTTAAAAATATTATATTAAATAATTGCATAAAAATAAAAATATAGCGACTTTGTGTCGCTATATTTTTATTTTTATATTTTCACAAATTGCCAAATATGTTGCAAATTTGCACATATTGGCAATTTTGTTTATTTACAAACATAAAAAAAAGGGTTATACTTAATCATGTCAGAAAAATTTGAAGGAGGTTATGAAGGATGAGCGTTTATCAAAGAGAATACAATCCAAAAAAACCAAAAGGAATCGAAAATAAAAAAGCCTATCTTGTAGGTTCAGGTATAGCATCTTTAGCAGCAGCATTTTATTTAATAAGAGACGGTCATATGGATGGAAAAAATATTACAATTTTCGAAAGAAAAGATATAAATGGTGGTGCATTAGATGGTATAGGTGATCCAGAAAATGGTTATATCATTCGTGGCGGTAGAGAAATGGAAGAACATTATGAATGCACCTGGGATATGTTTGCAGATATTCCATCACTTGAAGATCCAAACAAAACAGTACTGGATGAAATGAAAGAAATAAATGACTGGGATCCCAACGTATCAGCCCAAAGGGTAATTAAAAGTGGTGGTGAAAGAGTACCCGTTAAAACACTAGGGTTAGAAGAAAAACATATAAAACAATTGACAAAGCTATTTTTAATGAAAGAAGAAGATTTGGGAGCAATGACTGTTGAAGAATTTTTTGATCCATCATTTTTAGAAACAGATATGTGGTTATTATGGAGAAGTATGTTTGCATTTCAAAATTGGCATAGTGTAGTAGAAATGAAAAGATATATGGAAAGATTTATTCATCTATTACCTGGTATGACAGAATTAAGAGATATTTTATTCTCAAAATATAATCAATATGACTCTTTCGTAATACCATTAATAAGATGGCTAAAGGAACATGGAGTTAATTTTGTAAATAACACACAGGTTATAGATCTTGATATAGATATAACAGAAAAAGAAAAAGTTGTAACTGGGATACATCTAATTCAAAATGGAGAAAAGAAATATATAAAAACAACAAGGGATGATTTAGTATTTGTAATAAACGGGTCAATGACAGAAAATTCGACATTAGGTAGCATGGATAAAGCTCCTGAATTAAATACAGAATTAGGCCCTGTATGGAGCTTGTGGAAAAATATAGCTGCAAAAGATCCTGCATTTGGAAGGCCAGAAGTTTTTTATGAAAACATTGACAAAACAAAATGGGAATCATTTACAATGACATTTAAAGATTCAAAAATGGCAGATGTTCTTAGAGATCTTACAGGAAGAGATCCATATTCTGGAAGAGTTGTAACAGGAGGTATTGTAACAATAAAAGATTCAAATTGGTTAATGAGTGTTACATGTAGTAGACAGCCACATTTTGCAAACCAGCCAGATAATGTCTTGGTATTATGGGCATATGGTTTATTCCCAGACAATGAAGGTAATTATATAAAGAAAAAGATGAGCGAATGTACTGGCGAAGAATTATTAAGAGAATTATTATATCATCTTGGTGTAGAAGGAGATTTAATGGAAGAAATTGTGGATAGTGCAATTGTAATTCCAGCAATGATGCCACATATTACGAGTCAATTTATGCCACGTGTAAAAGGAGATAGACCAGAAGTTGTACCAGAAGGAAGCGTTAATTTGGCATTCTTAGGACAATTTGTAGAAATAGAAAATGATTGTGTATTTACTGTAGAATATTCTGTGCGTTCTGCTATTATAGCTGTTTATAAATTATTAAATCTCGATAAGAAAGTTCCTGAAATTTATCCAAGTAAATATGATATCAGACATGTAATAAATGCAACTAAAACTCTATATAGTGGAAAACCTTTACCTGGAGAATTTTTTGTAAAAAAGCTTTTAAAAGATACATCACTTGAAGATTTAATGTAATATAGATTGAGGTAAATAAAACAATAAACCGAGGTAAAAACCTCGGTTTATTGTTTTATCATTAACGGATTTTCAAAATTTGTTTTTATAAAACATATATGTAATTTTATTCCATTTCTTTCTTCCTCCTATTTGCGTTTCTGTATATACTTTTCCATCTTCACCTTCTACTTTTTTCAAATTTCTTTAATGCTCTTTTAATGTCACCTTCAATAATTTTATTTAATTTGTAAGTTAATATTTCCGGGTCCTCATCCATTTTATTTTTTATCCAATCTATAATCATCCCAGTAAGGGCTATTTCATAAAATTTCACAACATAATTTTTATCCTCAATTGAAACATTTAATCCTTTCGATAATTCTTCAACAACATCATAAATAAATTTAGCAACTGTATCATACAAATGTAATTCCAAACGATCTCTATCTATTGAATGATATGCATTTAAAACAATTTTTTTGTTATTTTTTAAATAATATAAAAGATTTAAAAATCCTTTTTGCCAGTTCTCATAATGTTTATTTTCTCCAACAGCTTCTAATATGTCTGTGATGAAAATCCATTCTAATAAATCATAAATATCATGAAAATAATAATATAATGTTCTTCTATTTAGCCCACAATCTTTTACTACATCATTAACGGTTATTTTTGACAAAGGTTTTTCTTTCATTAATTTTTTTAATGAATTTGCTAAAGCTTTTTTTGTTATTTCAGACATACTTATTCTCCTTTAATAGCCTTTTCAATTCTTCTGCACGCTTCTATTATATTGTCTCTTGAAGTTGCAATATTCATTCTCATAAAGCCTTCTCCGTTAGTTCCAAAAGTAATTCCATTATTTAAACCAATTTTAGCTTTTTTTTCAAGTAAATCTTTTAATTCATCCTGAGATAAATTTAATTTTCTAAAGTCTAACCAAACTAAAAATGTTCCTTCTGATTTTATTACTCTTACTTCAGGTATATTTTTTTCAAAATATTCTCTAACAAATTTATAATTTTCTTCGATATATTCCATAGTTTCTATTAACCAATTTTTTCCGTATTTGTAAGCAGCATTTGCTGCAACTAAACCAGCTATATTATGTAAAAATAATCCGCTTTGTTTAATCCAGTTTTTAAATTTATTTTTTAATTTTATATTTTTTATTACAGCAAAAGCATAATGAAATCCTGCTATATTAAAAGTTTTACTTGGAGCCATTAAAGTTATAGTATTATCTGCTATTTCTTCTGATAATGCAGCTATAGGAATATGGGTAGAATTAGAAAAAGCTAAATCAGCATGTATTTCGTCAGATACAATTAATACATCGTTCTTTAGACAAATCTTTGCCATTTTTTCTAATTCGTTTTTTTTCCATACTCTTCCAATAGGATTATGCGGACTACATAAAATAAACATTTTAGCCTCTTTTGCTTTTCTCTCAAAGTCATCAAAATCTATTTCATAATGATTATTTTCTAATTTTAATTCATTAATTAAAAGTTTTCTATTATTATTTTTTATTGAACTCATAAACGGCGGATAAACTGGAGTTTGAATTAAAATATTATCTCCTGGATTTGTGTATAATTGAATTGAGAAATTTAAAGCGGGAATAACGCCATGCATGGATAATAGCCAATCTTTTTTTATTTCCCAATTATGTTTATATTTTAACCAATTTATTATATTATCTTTTAAATCAACTGGCTCAAAAGTATACCCATATACTCCATGTTCTATTCTTTTTTTTAATGCATGTATAACTTCTTTAGGAGCTTCAAAATCCATATCAGCTACCCACATTGGTAAAACATCTTTTTCTATAAAAATATGTTTATTCCATTCATACCAGTCCCATTTTATAGAATCTGTGTTTTTTCTATCGATATACTTCATGAAAATTCCTCCTGCTTTTAACAAATCTGGATAATTTGCCTTTTTATTTTTAATAGGGTGTCCAATTAGTAAAGCAAGCGAAAACTCGCAGATTGTCCGAAAAAATAGTGAATAAAGCCGGTCAATTTTGCACGGATGCAAAATTGAGTGAAGCCGAACATGGATGTGAGTCTGATACGACCGGCGAGAATGAGCTATTTTTGAGGATTAACAATCAAGGTTTGAGCAACTTTACTTTTTGGACATCGTATTTTTAATTTTATTAATTTTGTTATTATAATAAATTATACCATATTTTGATGTATATGGTTCAAATTGCAAAAAACAACTCCTCTGCAATGTGCAGAGGAGTCTAATATTAATCTCCCAGCATTTCTTTCAATTTTTTAGCGATGAATGTTGCAACGTGTGCTCCTTTTGTTCCCCTTCCAAATCCAGCATCCATTCCATTTTCTTTTGCTAAATCATCATTTAATTGAGTACCGCCAACAATTAATAGTATTTTATCTCTTACACCTTTTTCTATTGCAAGTTGATGTAATTTTTTCATATTTTCAACATGGACATCATTATGTGTAACAATCATTGAAGCAAGAATCGCTTGAGCACCAAATTCAATTGCAGCATCTATAAGTTTTTCTGGTGGAACGCTTGTGCCAAGATATTCATATTTTATACCGTATTTTTCAATTCCGCCATGTTTTATGTCAAGTATTTCTCTTATACCAACATTATGTTCATCATTTCCAACTGTTCCTGCTACAACTTTTACTTTGTTTTTAGCAAAGAATTCAAATAACTCATCGTCTGACATTACTTCTGCTTTTTTAGGTAATGTTAATTCATCTTTTTTTATAGCAAATGGCACTTTAGCTTTTAACTCAACATATGTTGCCTCTGTTGGATGAAGTATTGTTTTTGAAATTACCTGAGCATCTTCTAAACCCATTCTTTTACATATTTCAAGAGCTGCTGCTTCTGCATATTCTGGTGATTCAGGAATTGTCATATCAAGTTGTATATATCCATCATAACTCCATTCAACTTCTGGTTTTATTAAATTATTTTCTCTATATTCTTTTATTTTGTTTAATCTCTTATATACATTATCTTCTTCATCAAGTTCATCAATATATTGTATTTTGTCTGGATTACATAATGTACATCCATTTATTAAATCACATGGTTTTTCTAAATTTTCTGGAAGATTATTATATCCAAAATGATGACATACTGGAGCCATATAGTCTTTATCTCTTGGGACAACTGAACCTGCTCCTATACCTCCATCTTTCTTTCTAACAATACCATCACCCATTCTTTCTGGATATTCACCATTATCAACAAACATTCCATTTTCAACTGCTTCGAAATATCCACCCATTTCTACTATCTCTTCTAACATTAATATTGCTCTCATTTTTAATTCTCTAACCTTTTCCCTTACATTATCCCAATTTATCTGAACCATTTCTTTAATTCCATCTAAAGCAATTAATGTATGTTTTGCAGTTTCTACACCACGTATTGAATTAATATGCCATGGTACATTTCTTCCTTCGTCTGGTGTAATTGTTGATTGTATATCTGCTTTTGTTAATCTAGAAATTAATGTGTCAAGCACATGTATTCTTGTTGCGTCAAAGAGATCAGATTCTATATATCTTGTATTCATTTGAGCTCTAAATTTATAATCTTTAAATAATTCTCTTATTGTTATTGCATATATAAAGTTTAATCTAAATTCCGGAGTTGGTGATACAATTGGAGGAACTGTTGATAGCGCAATATTTTCTTTTTTCATCCCTGCTTTAACAGAATATAATGAGTTAATAGCATGCTGCACCAATAATTCTGGCATAACTTTCCATGCGAATTTTGCTGATGCATTTGCATTATGAGCCCCATCAATTTGTAACATATCAACTGATGCCATTATTTTTTTAGCGACTGCAGCATCAACGAATGATCTAATCATATTTATTCCTCTATATAATACATTATATTGAGGATCCTGATGCGCTCCATTTACCCCTTCTTCAGCAAATAATACTGCAACTTCTGGACCTGCAACACCAGAAACATAACTATGAAAATTAATAGGTCTTCCAACCTCGTCTTCTATTAAATCAAGGGCCTTTCTTGAAGCTCTTAATTGCTTTCTAGTAATTGGAATTCCACCTATTCCTTCTGGTGTTCCCTCTATTAACCCATCCATATGGCTTTGGCCTAATGTTCTGATAACCATTATATGATCTGCACCATGCCATGCAGCCATTCTCATTCTTCTAATGTCTTCTTCAAATCTACCAGATGCAATTTCTGATGTTATAACTTCTTGAGGTTGAGGATCTATATTGTTAAAGTAATGAGCAGCTGGTAATGCAACAAAATTTTTTAAAGGTTCGCTTATCTCATAATATTCAAAGTTACCAATTTTTGTTCTTGGAGGTAATTTTTTTCTCCATGTCCACCCTTTTCTTTTTGGTCTATATTTATCTAAATCTTTTAATATTTCTTCTACATTTAATTTTTTGTTAGGCTCTAATTTCATTATTTATCGCCTCCATGAACAAAAATTCTTTCAACATCCTCCCAATATTTTCCTGCTATTAAATTTCTTCCTGCTTGTATATAATCGATATTGTGCTCTTTAGCAATTGTATATACAATATTTCCTGCACCTTTTCCCAATATATGTTTTTCAAAAAATTTATCAACTAAAGCTTTCGCTTCCATACTATTAAAACCCATTCTGAGTAATACTGATCTTTCTATGGAAGGAGAGGTATGTGTTTCAGCTAAATCTATAAGAGGATCAACAACTTTTTCTACTAATTCCCAGAAATATTTATCTAATTCTTCATCTGTCATATTTTTAAGATGTCTTACTCTTTCCTCAAAATCAGATTTCCTTGGCTCCATTATGAGATAACCTCCTTAATGAGATTTTTAACTTCTTCAATTGATATAGAAAGGTCCTCTGCTATAAACTTCAATTCATTGCTTGTGAAGTCTTTTTTTCCATAACGTTTTTTTAATTCTTTTATGTATGACTTTCTTAATTTTTCCATGGGATATTTTATTACTTTTATTTTTGATGGATGATCAGGCAATACTATATTTTTACCAGGAATATCTTCATTTATTGGATCACCGAACTTTATTTCAATTCCATTTTCCTTTGCAAAAGTTAATTGTGCTGAAGGCAATTTCCCAGCACCTGTATATTCGGTTTCATTAACTACTATTATTTGATCTTCATCCATTTCCATCGCCAACGCGAATGCTGCAGCTAATGAAGTGTTTCCAGCTGGCCCTCTTTGCATACCTTCAATATTTGCAAGCATTTCTGTTATATAAAATACTTCTCCCTGGGTTACTAAAACGTATTCATCCATATATCTTAAGGGTCTAGCTGCATTTCTTGGTACATCTGACCTATCCGGAAACGTTGCAAATGGAATTCCAAATCCTGTATGGCCTGTTGTAAATGATTTTTTATTAAAGTCTTTATCCGATGCCATATGCAATCCATGTAAATCAACACTCGCGCCTATCACTTTTGTGTTTTCAGCACCGGCCTTTTTTAACCCTCTTGCAGTTCCTGTTAAGTTTCCACCACCAGCATGTGTGATAACTACAGCATCAGGATATTTTCCGAATTGTTTTATTGATTGCTCAGCTATTTCATATCCAAGTGTTTCAACACCTGCAATTCCAAAAGGTGTATACAATGATGCATTAAAATACCCTGTTTCTTCCAGTAATACTAAAAAATAATAAAATAGCTCAGGACCCACACTTAATTGAACAACTTCAGCTCCATACGCTTCACAGGCTCTTGCTTTTTCTAATATTTCTGGTTGTCCAATCCCTTTACTGTCATAACATTCCTGAACAATTATCGATTTTAAACCTCTTTTTGAGGCTTGAGAAGCAACAGCAGCACCATAATTACCACTTGTTGCTGCCATAATTCCTTTATATCCCATTATTTTTGCTCTATATGCACTAATTGAAGCCCTTCTGTCTTTAAAAGATCCGGAAGGATTTGTCGCTTCATCCTTTACAAATATCCTTGCTCCTTTACCCTTTGGCGCTAATTTTCTTATCAATTTATTTATATTTTTTAGTTCTACCAATGGTGTATTTCCTACACCTGTTTCCAGCTGTATTTTTTTTATTTCATCAATTGTATATCCTGCATCTTTCATCATTGCTTCATAATCAAAAGCAATTCCTTCTATTTCATATTTTGTATAATCAACACCTACAGATTTTTTCATTATTTCATTTTTTCTTACCATTACTGAATCATAACTCATATCATTCATTCCTGATCACCTTCGATCATTTCTCTTAATTGTTTTCCAATTTGTAGTAATTCAATTACAGGTTTCCCAAAATTATGTTTGTATTTTGGATAAATCTCTTCAAGTTTTCCTTTTACAATTCTTCCAACAGGAGTTTCTATTTCAACTTCGTCTCCTATTTTTGCTTTATCTGCCAATAAAAAACCTTTTATACGTATTTCCAGAGGAACACGTTTGGTATCCTCTGGAAGATTATTAGCTCGCTTTTCTGGAGATAACCCAATAAAATATATTTGAACCCAATCATTTTTTTTAGCAATCATCTCATCACTCCTATAATGTTAAATCACCTATTAATGCTCTTGGCACAGGCAAATCCGCCATTGATAATAATCCAGATTCTGCTTCTATTACAGATGGAATCATATTTGTTGCAACAGCAATTGTTCCTTTTCCTCCAGGGATTTCAGGTTTTATTGAGAGATTTAAATTAGGATCTCCAATTATTTCTATATAATCTCCTGTATCAACATTTTCTAATTCTGGCCTTACTTGTTGTGGGTGTTTTAATTCAATAACTAATTTTCCATTCATGTATGCTCTTGCTATATGATTACATCCAGCAACCATTCCAGGTTCCACTTTGACATATTTAGTTTCTCTCAATACATTTGATACTATTGGTTCCCTTGTTTGTTCAATTTTATCGATATTCCATCCCAAAGCATCTGCTATCATATATATTGATTGTTCAAAACCAATATGTCCTACGATTTTCCCTGTTTTAATTCCTTCTTCAAATTCTTCAACAGTTGTTCCGACTCCTTGTGTTTCCATAACAGTTGGACCAAATGGAGATAAATCATTAATTCTTGCCGCTTTTATTTGTTCTACATTGAGTGCAGCACCAGATAAAGCCAAAATTAATGTATCCAATACAAATCCTGGATTAATACCTGTTCCCAATATGGACACACCATATCTCCTGGCTAAACTATCCATTTCTTCTGCTTCATCTGGATGAGTATAAAATGGATATGCCATTTCTTCAGCAATTGTAATTACATTAATATGTTTTTTTACAGCTATAATAATTTGTTCTTTCACTACTTCAACAAAAGAATTTGTAGCAATAATTACTAAATCAGGATTTGTTTCATCTAGCATTTTTTCTGGAGAGTCATAAACTTTTAAACCTATTTCCCCAATTTCTAATAATTCACCAACATCTTTACCAACATATCTTGTATCATGAACTCCAACCAATTCTAATTCATATTTTGACATTATATTTCTTGCTATACCACTTCCCATTGCTCCAAATCCCCATAATGCTACTCTATACATAGTAACGCCTCCTTTAAAAAATATTAAATTTATTGTGATTTTCATAACAAAAAAGATTCCTTTTTTTCATGTTCTTTTTTTCAAATTGTAAATATTTACATATTAATTTTATGAAATTTTTTTCATATAGTCAAATACGCATACTCAAACATACTTATATATAAACGAGCATACTCAAAACAATTAAGTATAAATAGTTATAATCAATTAATTTTATGTTTTTTAAGTAGTTTAAAAAAAATGAGACGCTATGCGTCTCATTTTTATATATAATTTTCTTCTTTTACTCTTATTAAAATCAATGCACCAATTATAAATAATATAGAAATACTCAATACGCCAAATCTTGAACTTTTTGTAATTTGAGAAAAAAATCCAACCAAAAATGGACCTATTATTGCCGCAAATTTTCCAAATATATTATAAAAACCGAAAAATTCTGCCGATTTTTCTTTAGGTATTAATTTACCATACATGGATCTGCTTAATGCTTGAATCCCTCCTTGTGAAGTAGCCACCAACATTGCAAGCACCCAAAAGTCAAATGCTGAATCTAAAAAATATCCATATATTGTAATTATAAAATAAACAATTATTCCTACAAATAGCATAATCTTTACATTGAATTTTTGAGCCAGTTTACCGTAAATTAATGCAAAAGGAAAAGCGACAACCTGAGTTGCGAATAGTGCAAGTAATAGCTGAGTACTACTTATTCCAACATCTTTCCCATATACCGTTGCCATTTTTATAATAGTTCCTACACCATCAATATAAAAGAAATAAGCTATTAAAAATAAAAATATGTTTTTATAATTTTTTATTTCTTTAAATGTTTTCCAGATTCTATTAAAACTATCTTTTATTGGTGTTTTAGACGGTTCAATATAGTGAATTTGTTTCACATTTTTTAGTAAAGGTAATGTAAATACTCCCCACCATAATCCTGTAATTAAAAATGCGAGTTTCGTTGCTGTTAATGTGTTTGATATTCCTATAATATCAGGTTTCATTATAATAGCCATACTTATAATAAATGGAATTGTGCTACCAATATATCCCCATGCAAATCCACTTGAAGAAATCCAATCCATTCTTTCGTTTGTAGTTACATCAACCAGAAAAGAATCATAAAATATGTTGGCACCAGCAAACCCAATAGCCGAAAAAACATATATAATTATACATTTCAGCCAGTCACCTTCATTGACAGTCATCAGAGAAATCGTTGATATTATTCCAATTAACCAGAAAAATGTAAGAAATCTTTTTTTGAAATTTTTGTAATCGGCAATTGTTCCAAGAATAGGTGCCAATAATGCTACAATTATTGTAGCAAAAGTATTTCCATATCCCCAATAAGCAGTTGACAAATAATTTTCAACCCCTTTTGCAGCTACTTCTTTAAAGAAAATAGGTAAGATAGCAGTAGTAATAACAAGAGAATAGGCAGAATTCGCCCAATCATACATAACCCAGCTTTTTTCTGTTTTTGTCATTATTCCCCTCCTGAAATTATAATTTTAATTCTAGACTGTCTGAGTGAATTTGACTTTTTAGACAGTCTTATTTTAATTTTATTATTACTTTATCATTATCGAATACAAATGTATCTATATAAGTGTTTTGGGTAAAAAAGTTTCCTTTAATATAAATATATATTTTATTTTTGTCTATTAATATATTTTGAGGTAATTTATTTTTATTTATCAAATATATGGGTAAATTATGCTCGAATTCATAAACGCCTGAAAGGGTAAAAGGTATTTTATGAATTTTTATATAATATTTAAGAAAAAATACTTTAATTTCTATAGAATTCTCTTTAAAACTTATTTTTGTGGACGCATTAAAAATTTTTCTTATAAAATCTGATGAAGTATATTTTATAAATTTATTTAATAAATCCATTATCATTTTTTTATCTATTTTTATTTCCAGCATTTTTGCACCTTCATACTTGTATTTTCGTATTTTATCTATTCTATATATTTTAATTTTAATAAAAGTTCGCTATTTTTGATTTCAAAACTATCTAACTTAAGTGATTCTAATAACAATTTTAATTTTTCGTTGTATTCTATTTTTGATAAATCTATACTTATTTCGTTATTAGTAATGGCAATTCCATTTATAAATCTTGAAAAAACATATATAATTCCTTCAATTATACGTTTAATTCCATCGTCTCCAGAAATTGAAAATTTTAAATATCCATTGGTTAAAGTGTAGGGGATCTCTTTTATCTCTATTAAAAATTCAAATAATCCATCTTTGTTAAAAAGGTTAGCTATAAACTGAAAATGAATTTTTGTATCTATCATTTTTATATTTAACTTCTTTATTCTATGTACGTTATCTCCAATTAATTTATTAATTATTCCATTTATAAACACTTCATTAATTTTAATAGTTAGTCCAGACAACGTAATCACTCCGTAAATACCCATTGATATTTTTGTTTAAGCTCTGGAATGTATGATGACAATTTCTCTATAGTCTTTTTCAAGCTTCTCATATATTTTATAGAGTTATCTTCGTATAATTTTTCATATAATTTTAAAGCATCTTCAAAATATTTTCTGGCTTTTTCATCTTCTACCTTTTCCTGATATAATATTCCTAAATTAAATAAAAGCATAGCTTTATCTTCTGAAGGTATTTTATCATTTAACATTGAAAAAGCTTCATTCAAATAAATTTCAGCGCTTTCTAAATTTCCTAAGCGCATTTCTAAGCTTCCAAGGTTATTTAAAGAGTAAAAAAGATATATATCATATTTTCCATCAACTTTTTCTTTTAAATTTCGTCTGATCTTTAAGGACACTTCAAAATATTTTTTTGCTAAATCATCTTTTTTCAATTCCGCATACATAGTACCCAGATTATTTTGAATAACAGAAGTATTAAATTGCATGTCAGTGGATTTATTATTTTCGCAGAAATCCAGCGCTCTGAGATATGCTTTTTCGGCTTCACTGTAGTTTTTAACTTCTGTATGTAAATTTCCCAGAATATGATATATCACATAATGATTTTGTTCAGGAATTTTCTTCTTTAAATTTTCTGTTAATGTAATTAAAAATGTAATATTTTTTTTGGAAAATTGCATGTGATTTTTCATTTCTATTAAAGCATTAAATAGAGCTGAAGTATCTCCAAAAGCTACAGATATCATATTTTTTAATAAAGAAATAAAAGCTCTTTCCATTGTTTCAAATTTTGAATTATATAATTTTAATTTATTTTTTAATTCGTTATTTTCTTCTTTTAAATTTTCTATGATTTTTTCATATTCACTTAGTTTATTATTTAACCTTGATTCAAACATTTTTAATTTTTCATCCAGAACTAAATCTGTAATTTTAATATCTGGCATAATTAATTCATCTTCTGTTTTTTGTGTAGCTTCATTTTCATTGACGAGTTGTGTTGATTCAGTTATAACTTGAGATGTATTTTCCTCCTCGATATTTTGAGGTGTGATTTCAGAATTTTCATCAATATCTAATTCAGGAATGTTCTCTTCTTCTGCTGAAGTCGTTATTTCAGGGTTTTCCGTTATAGTAGATTCGGAAACTTCCTCTTGCTTAGGTGTTTCAGCAATATGCGCTACTTCCTCAAGTGGTGTTTCGGAAGCATTTTCGATATTTCCATTTAATTCCAATTCAGGGATGTTTTCTTCTTCTACTGAAGGCGTTATTTCAGGGTTTTCTGTTATAGTAGATTCGGAAATATCTTCCTGCTCATGTAATTCATCATCAGGAATTACTTCTTCTTTAGTTGTATCTTCCAAGCTTTTATCTAGATTTTCAGCCATTTTTTCAACTGTCGAAACATCAATATTATCTAATAATTCCAGATCTTCCAAATTTTCAACATTTTCTTCAATTTTTTTATCTTCCAGATTTGATGATTCTGTATTGCTTTCTAAATTTTCTAAATCCATTAAATCATTGATTTTATCAGCATCATTTAATAAATCATTTAAATCTAAATTTTCCTGTTTTTTTTCTTTTTCTTCAGACATAAAATCCCCCCTTAATTTTTCATTTTCTTTAATTTAGAAAATAATGTCATTTTTGATATTCCAAGGATATTAGCAGCCTGTGTTTTATTGTTATTTGTAAATTCCAGAGTTTTTTGTATATACCTTTTCTCTACTTCTTCAAGTCTCAGTCCAATAGGAATTTTCACATATTCAATATCTTCACTATTTTTTATATTTTCTGGAATAAATGATTTATCCAATATATCTTTTGTTGCCACTGCAACCATTGAATAAATAACATTTTTAAGTTCTCGAACATTTCCAACCCATATATGTTTTTTTAAAATTTCCAATGCATCTGGATTTATACCCTTTATTTTAGTTCCAAATTCTTCATTGGCTTTATGTATAAAATAATTTACCAAAAGAGGTATATCCTCTTTATGATTTCTAAGAGGTTCTACTTCAATTTGAAAAACTGATAATCTAAAGTATAAATCTTCTCTGAATTCACCATCTTCAACCATCTTTTTAAGATTACTATTAGTAGCGGCTATAATTCTAACATTAATCTTTTTAGATTTTGTAGATCCAATCCTTTCTACTTCTTTATTTTCAAGAACCCTTAACAACTTTACCTGCATGTTTTTAGGCAATTCGCCAATTTCATCAAGAAATAATGTTCCATTATGTGCCAGTTCGAATTTTCCAGGTTTTTCCTGTTCAGCACCTGTAAAAGCACCTTTTTCATATCCGAACAATTCGCTTTCAAATAGTTCAGGCGGAATTGCACCACAATTTACCGCAACAAATTTTTTTCTATTACTGGTTTTGTGTATTATTTGAGCTATAATATCTTTACCGGTACCACTTTCACCTGTTATTAACACAGGAATATTTTTTTCCGCAATTAAATTTATTTTATTTTTTATTTGCTCGATAAATCTTGATTTTCCTATTAATTCAGGATATTCATTTAATCTATCTTTTAACTCCTTAATTTCTTTTTTTAATTTAATAGTCTCTAATGCTCTATTAACTTCATTAATTAAAACTTTTAAATCTACCGGTTTTTCAAGAAAATTATATACTCCTAATTTCATGGCTTTTACAGCATCTCCAATATCGCCATGAGCAGTAATTACTATTATTTCTTCGGTATATTTTTTCAGCCTATCAATCAAATCCATTCCATTTATATCTGGTAAAAATAGATCTAAAATAATTAAATCAGGGATTTCCGATTTAGCCATATCAAGGCCTTCCAATCCCCTCATTGCGCATATTGTTTTATAATCGAATTTACTTAAAAAATCACACATTGTCTTATTTAAAATTTTATCATCTTCAATTATCAAAATTTTAAACATTTTCAGCTTCCTTTGGTTTTTTTAAATTTGCAAAAATACCCAAAATTAATCCAAGAACAAAACTCCAAACGGCAGCTAATGTAATTTGCCATTCTACAGGCAAAGAAAAAGTTACTGTATGAGCAGGCACCCAGAACCATAATAATGTAAATAAAGCACCTTTTAATCCATCTTTTGGGATTTTGAATTTTGGAAGATTATCCAGAAATCTATGAATTATTATTAACCACGGTCCAAAAAAAGCATTTGTAAATAATGATTTAAAAAAAGCCTGATATATTTTTTCTGACGGCAAATAATTGTGTTCAACCAATTCCTTGACAAATCCGTTAAATCCTGTGAATGCAAATTTTATAATTACTCCCAAAATCGCCCAAACTATAGCTGAATAAATGACTTTAAAAACTGAAATTTTGTTTTTTGTTAGCAACTTTGCAACTATCTCACCAGCTGTACCTAAAATAGCGAATTGAATCATTGCTGCGATTAAAGGGTTTTCCATTTTATAACCTCCTTAAAAATATAACTTTTTTATATCTTTACTACTATAAATATTATAGCACTTTTTTATAATATTTTTAATATGGTATAATATATAATAGACTGTTGAATTTTTAGACATTGTATAATATTTAAATTGTCTAAAAAGTCAAATTCACTCAGACAGCTCGATTGCTAATCCTTAAAATTATTCATTCTCAGCCGTCGCTCAAACAATACATCGTGTATTGTTTCGCTCAAAATTACTTCCATGTAATTTTGACGGCTTTCATTCATAATTTTAAGGGCAATCTTCGAGTCTTCATTTCATTTGAGACTTTTTAGACAGCCTATAATATTGTTATTATCAAAAATGAATATTTTTGAAGAGGTGATAAATATGGAAGAAACTTTAGCGTCAACGCTATCAAATATTGTCCAACAAAGTACAGAATCTTTACAGATTTTATATTCATATTCAAATTCCTGGTATATAATTCTTCCAGTATCTTTAATTTCTGTGCTTTTTGCGAAAAAAGTTTCAAAAGTCATTTTTTTTATTCTTGGTTTTTTAAGCAGTTATGTGTTTATAATTCCATACTTACAACAATTCGATTTTGTTAATAAATTGTTGAATCAGATAAAAGTAAAACAGGAAATTTCTTTTTTGATTTTCTCTGTTATAATTGGTATTTTAACTTATACTTTCTTTAAATCTTCTGCACAAATTGCAGGTTTTATATTAGGCGGTATTGTTGGAATAGAAATCTATGGCGTTATTTCAAATTTTTATCCTGGATTTTTTGAAAATTTAAACATTTTAAAAAACATAGATACATTATATATACCCTGGATTTTTGTCATAATATTTGGAATAATAGTATCAATACTAATTACTAAAAGTTTCGATAACGTTGTATCTATTTTGACAATACTTATTTCTTCAGCTATTGCCGGATTTTTTACTTTATACGCTTTAGAATATTCTCTTTCACTAAAAATTGGAGAAAACACTTTATTAAAACATAATACAAATATTAGTGATATTGAATTAATAACAATAATTGTTTTTTCAATTATATATATAATTTTAGGATTTAAATTTAATTTCAAAAAATCTAAATAAGTAGGGAGTGTTAATCATGTACGTTATTGGTATTGCTGGTGGCACAGGATCAGGAAAAACAACTGTCGCATATAAAATAAGAGAAACATTGGGAACACAAAATTGTGAAATATTACCAATGGATAATTATTATAGAGATTTAAGCCATGAAACTCTTGAACAAAGAAAATTGCATAATTATGATCATCCAAGCATGATTGAAAACGAATTGATGTTTAAGCATATTAATGATTTAAAAAATGGTAAAATTATTGATTTACCAGAGTATGATTTTTCCCAATTTACCAGGATTGGTACAATGAGCTTTGAACCAAAACCGATAATAATCGTTGAGGGGATATTTGCTTTATATTACGAAGAATTGAGAAATCTTTATGATCTTGCTATATATGTTGATACAGAAAATGATATAAGATTTATAAGGCGTCTTGAGAGAGATATAAAAGAAAGAGGAAGAGATCTCGATTCTGTAATAAATCAATATACAAATACTGTAAAACCTATGCACGACGCATACGTTGAACCAACAAAAAAGTATGCGGATATTATTATTCCAGAAGGAGGATTCAATGAAAAAGCTATTCAGGTTGTAGTTAATTATATTTTCAGAAAGATGTTAAAATAGAACTACTATTTTAACATCTTGGTTTTTATTTCTTCTTTTTTGATAAAGCAATACTCAAAGCAGTTGTTAATTTTAATATATTTTCATTTAAATTTTCTATTCTACAGCTTAATGTTGATGCAATTTCTTTCATTATTTTATATCCAATATCTGGTCTTTTTTCCGCCAGATTTTCAAAATCCTTTTTTGATATTTCATATAATTCACATTCACTAATAGCCTTGATTGTAGCAGAACGAGGAGAACCGGTTACGAGCGACATTTCTCCAAAAAAACTGATTTTTTTATCATCTAAAATAGCCATAGATTTCTCACTCTCTTCCCAATGGTGAGAACCAATTTTTAAGGTCAATTGATGAGTGATTTGGACCTTACCTTTTTTAAAAATATACATGGTGTCTCCTTTTTCACCCTCAGAAATTATAATTTCTCCTGTTTTAAAATTAATAGGTTTTAAAATTTTAGAAATTTCATTTAATTGTTCATCGGTTAATTCCTTAAATAAGGATATATTTTTCAAAAATTCTTCCATTTTTTCACCTACTTTATTATAAATGCATAAGTATCATTTTCAGAAATTATATATGTATCCTCAGGGTTTAACTTTAAATCATAATCATTTTTCTTTTCTTCATCAAAAAAATCTTCTTCAGCCTCTTCAAATTTCTGCCTTATAAAATTATCTATAGAACTATCTGAAGATAAAAAATCATTTATAGTAAATTCTTTTTTCATGCTCACCAATCCTATAGCTAAAGCATGTTCTTCTTTTTTTATATAATCAAAAAAATCTTTAAACTTTTTGCCTATAAATGTTTTTGGAATAGAAATTAATTTTACTCTCATATTTTCTAATGATGCTATTTCTCTTAATAACATATGATAAGCAGGAGATAATAATGCTGAAGACAATAATATAGAATTAAATTCACTTCCTAAAATTATATCATCAGCACCTGCTCTTAAAACATACTTGGCTTTCTCTTCCTTTACAACCTCTGCATATATTTTTGCAGTATCATTAAGTGTTCTTATTAATAAAATGCTTATTAATGTTCTTTCATCACATTCTTCCAGACTTTTTCCACCATAAGTATCTGATAATATAATAATATGTTTTGCCTGTGAAATATTTGCCCTTTTTAAAACATTTTCTTTAGTAAAATCACCATGTATAAATTTTATATTTAAGTCAGCAAATCTGGATCTAAAATTTTCGTAATCTTCTTCATCAGCTTGATTTACCAGAACTATATGATAATCTTCAAGATTTATAAATTTATTCATAGCCTCAAGTGTTTTTTCAAGATGATTATTCCATCCCAATATAACAATATGATTTTTAAATTTCACTTTCCCCAACCCCTTCCTTTCTTTTATTCGCCATTCAACCAATAATGATGCAATGCTACCGGAAATAAGTGAGAATAGCGTAACTCCAAGCATTATAATTATTATTCCTATAATTTTTCCTATAATTGTTTTTGGGACTATATCTCCATACCCAACTGTTGCTATAGTTACAATTAGCCACCAGAACGCATCAAATAGAGAATTAATATCAGGATTTTTCCCAAATTCTGATATGTATAATAGTAAGCCTATAATGAGCAAAAAAATAAAAATTAATAAAAGTAATTTATTTATCGGATCCTTAAAAATATTTTTTATTTTCATAATTTCACCTGAATTTCATGAGTTTACAATTTTATAATTTATAATTCATATATATTATATCATTTAGTATTATAATATTCAAATAATTGTATTTTCTTTAGTTAATTAAACTTGAAAAAACTAAATTAAAAGAAAGTACCAATTTTATCTTTTTTGAAAATTAATATATCATGTGATATAATAATTTGGAAAAAAATATTGGAGGTAAAAAAATGAGATTACAGGGAAAGATTCTTCTTTTATTTGTAGTGATTGTATCTTTAGTGTTAGTCGTTTTTTTTACAATAAGTATTTCGAATTCTCAAAACTCTTTAAAAAACAGTTTTTTGGAGAAGTTAATCGTAGCGAAAAATCTGAAAATGGATTTTATTGATACACTATTAAAAGAGGCTGAGTCAGATTTAACTTATATCAAAAACTTTGAAAAAATAAAGGACGCTTTCTTTACCTCCTCCAATTTAATGGAAGATTTCCAATCTTCTATGAATATGAATACTATACTAACAACATTAAGAAAAATTTATATTGAAAATAACCCTTATAAAGATAAGTCACAATTATATGATTATTACTATGATGAAAATTTCAAAAAAGAGAATTTTGAAGATAATATAATGAGTATATTTTATGATTATAGTGTTTTGCATTCAGAGTTGCAAATGGATTTCAGAGAGTTTATACACATAAAAGGTTATGAAGATATGTTACTCATATCTCCAAAAGGGATGGTTGTATATTCTGTAAGTAAATATGATGATTTTGCTACAGACCTAAATAATGAAAATACTATATTATCCAGACTTTATAAATTATTAAAAGAAAAAAATGATAATAATGTACATTTTTCTGAAATAGGAAAATATTTAGGTGGAATCGGATTCTTTGCTGGCGTAAAAGTAGAAGATGAAGATTTTGGATTATATGGATATCTCATATTCCGAATTCCTATAAGTAAGATAGATAAGCTTCTTCAGGACAAAAGCGGCATGGGAGAAACAGGAAAAACATACATAGTAAGTGAAGATAAAATAATGAGAAACAATCTACCAGGAGAAGAAACGATATTAAAACAAAAAGTAGAAACAGATTATGTAGAAAAGGCATTATCAGGGGAAACAGGATGGGAAATAGGGAAAAATTACAAAGGTGAAAAAGTAATAGTGGCATATGCGCCATTTAAATACAAAGAAATAAAATGGGCATTTATATCAGAAGTATCGACAAAAGAAGCATTTTCAGCATCAGAAAAGATAAAAATAGTGTTGATAATAACCTCAATAATAATATTAATAATATCGATAATAATATCAATAATATTTGCCAGAAAAATATCAAAACCATTAATGGAATTAAGCAAAAAAGTAGACAGATTTGCAACAGGAGACTTTACAGTAGAATTCAAATCAAAAGGGAAAGATGAAACAGCGATAATAGCGAAGTCATTGCAAAACATGTCAAATAACCTGAGAGAAACAGTAAAATGGTTATTAAAAGCGGGAAATAAAATAGAAGAATCATCGGAGATATTAGGAGAAGTAGCGGAAAGGACAATGCTGGCAAACGAAGAAGCACAGGAAAAAGCGAGAACAATAGAAGAAAATGCAGAAAATGCAGCAACGACAACAGAAGAACTAACCTC
>NZ_AZAX01000035.1:0-8498 GCF_001021175.1 Marinitoga sp. 1155
CGATATTTACAAATTATTAATGTTTTAAATTTATAAATAAGGCGGGAATACCCCGCCCCTGTATTTTAAATTAAATTAAAATGGAAATTCAATATCAACTGTAAAGTTGTTTAAATCATTTTCATTATCAGGAACAACCAATAATCCTGTTTTAATTGCATAATTTAAGTACTCAACTTCAGCCAAAATTCTTGAAGGAACCATACCTTTTGTATATTTCATTGGTGATAAACTTACACCATCTTCTTGAGCACCTAATACCTGAACTCCACCTTTAAATCTGTTTCTGTAAGCATCTCTTACACCATAATATGATGCATTGTCAACTCTTTTTAAGGCACTTGCTAAAACATAACCTGGTGCCATATAATCCTGATCTGAGTCAACGCCAATTGCAAAGAATCCTTCGCCCATTTCATAATATTTGTCAACAACTGTTGATAAATTTGCATCAGCATCGATACCGTATACCTTTAATGATTTTTCTTTTGCAGCATCTATAACACCGTTACCACAAGCTCCTGCTGCAGCAAATATTATATCTGCTCCTTCAGCAAATTGAGCTAATGCCATTGATTTACCTTTTGCAGCATCTGTAAATGATTCTGTGTATCCAACAACAATTTCTACATTTTCTCCATAAATATCATTGTAAGCTTTAACACCAGCAACATAACCATATCTAAATCTTTCTACTGGAGGAATAGCAATACCACCTATGAAACCAACTTTTCCTGTCTTTGTCATAGCTGCTGCTAAATAACCAACAAAAAATGCTGATTCCTGTTCTTTAAATAAATATAATTGAACATTTTTAGGAACATTTCCGCCTTCTGGTGGAGCAATGTCTATACCTATGAATTTTACGCTTGGATATTGTGGTGCAACATCAAATAATGCATTACTCATCATAAACCCAACAGCAATAACAACATCTGCTTCTTTAGCAGCATTTGATAAGTTGTCAACATAGTCACTTTGTTCTTTTGATTGAATAACCTGTGCATCTATACCATATTTATCTTTAGCTCTTAATACACCAGCCCATGCACCATCATTAAATGATTTGTCTCCTAAACCCCCTACGTCTGTAACCATAATAACTTTGAAAGCAAAAGATGAAACTACCAATGCCATTAATAAAACTAAAAGTACAGCTTTCTTCATAACCTTACCTCCCTTTATAGAATTTGATAATTTGTAATCCGCTTAAAGCGGTAAAAATTAACATCAAAATACCAAATATAATATTAACATTGAATGATTGTGCATTTAATACAGGATATTTAAATTCAGATAAAACATGAATAGTTTCTGGTTTTATAAATGATGCTATAGATGCAATAAACATTATAATTATACCAAATATTTTGAATCTTATTTTGTCGTTCAAAAAGAAATATAAAAATCCTAAAATCAATAACAATAATACTTTTGTACCCCAATCAGTAATAATTGGTTTAAGATTTATACTGGTATTTGTTTTTTCTGAAAAAACAGACAATAATTTTGGTTTGTAATTAACTAAAACGCTTGATTTTATCAATTTCTTTTCCAAAGTGTTTTTGAATAATTCTTTAAATTCCTCATCAGAATACTTAAGAATATTCGTAACGTTTTTATTATACTCTAATAAACCATTTTCTATATTTTTATATCTCTTTTCGGAATTTTTTTCAAATTCATCAAGTATCTTTTTGAATTCTGTTGTTAATTTTGTATAAGTTTCAAAATTATCAATATGCAATCCTTGAAGCAATAAGTCTACTTTAACTTTACCATCTTCGTAATTTAAATAGTCTAAAATCTTACTTTTTCCAGAATCGGTTAAAAATTTCTTTAATGCAGAATTATATATATATCTTATTGAAGAATACTCTGCAGATAATTGAGAACCTATATACGCTACATCTTTATTTACAAAAGTGTATGGGTATACTAAAATATCATTTAATAGCGTTTTTTGCATTATAGAACTATGAAAATCTGGATTATTTTCCATTCTAATTTCTTCAACATTTTTGAACAGTGGCATATTCATTAGCAATAAAATTACAACGATTAAAGAAACATTTATTATTCTTTTTAATAATGGAACGTTTCTCCCAAAAGCTTTAAAAAACATTGTAACCAATATTAATGAGAAACTTAAAAGCAAGAAAGATCCATATATAAACGAAGTAATTATATCTTTTGAAAAATCAAAATAATTTAAAATATATATGCTTTCACTAAGAGTTATTCCAAAAAATACCCATTGATATAGATTGTTCTTTTTTAACAAAAACACAATTATAATCAAAGCCAAATATACAACAAATCTGATCCACTCTTTACTTTTTTTCACTTCAGCATTGTTTAAAAATATATTTATAATTTCAAGAGTGTCTTTTTTTATTTTTTCAGGCACAAAGGATAAAACTTTGGATGCCAGATCATCAATCTCTATTTCAAGATCTTCACCAGTGATTTTCAGCTTTGATATATCTTTTATTCCATCTTCGAGAATCTTTTTATTTTCAGAAATAATATTGTCGAATAAAGTATCGGGATTGCCTTCATAAATATAATATTCTGGAGATTCTAATTTTGCACGTCTATTTTTCATCTTTATTTTTAATAAAGTCTTATTAGGAGAATCTTTAACCAAACCGAGTGAATATGCAATGGCATTTTTTATATATAAAAAACCTGTATCCTGTAAATAAGTGGAATACTTTTCTAACGCCAAATAAAACGCTGGTAATGATCTAATTGTTTCTTCTTTCAAGTTTTTTCCGGCCAAATCACTCTGTACATAAGCAAGGAACCCGGCAAATGCAATTTCTTCTTCTAAAGACTTAAATTTATGTTCTTCTGCTATAGATGATAAATGTTTTGGAATATACGATGGTCTATCCGTATATTCGGCACTCCCTACCATCTGCGACTTATAAAATTTATACAATCCCATGTTTTTCAATTCTTCAAAAAACCATTGAAAATCATTAGAGTGGCTATTATATTTCTCAATATAAGTTACATAATTCTCTTTTATATTAGCCATGTTAAGTGGATTAAGAGAAAACATACTTATACTAAGTATAGCAAAAATAATTAATAAAAAAACCTTTTTCACAAAAGCACCTCCTATAAAAATTTCGACTGCTAATAAATATTATATCATAAACTGGTGAAAAATGCATCTGGATATTATCATATTTTTTTTTAAATTTCAAGTCGGATAAATAACAGTTTTAATTAAATATAATGCATTAATTTTATCTGAGAATATTTCTTCAAAGTTTAAAGCAATTAATCCTGTTTTTTAAACTTAGAGTGATATAATATAGTAAAATAATTATATTTGACAGTTCTTTATTAAAACTGTAAACATGAGGTGATATTGTGAATATTCTTGTAACAAATGACGATGGGATTATGGCACCAGGTATTTTTATTTTGAAAAAAGAATTAGAAAAAGAGCATAATGTTTATATTGTTGCTCCAGACGTTGAAAGAAGCGCCACCGGTCATGCAATTACCATTCGTAATCCTTTATGGGCTAAAAAAATTTTTCTGAACAATGAATTTTTAGGCTATGCTGTAAATGGAACTCCAGCTGATTGTGTGAAATTAGGGTTAGAAGCAATATATAAAAATATTAATTTCGATATGGTTATTAGTGGAATAAATAAAGGTCCAAATTTAGGAACAGACTTATTATATTCTGGAACTGTTTCGGGAGCACTTGAAGGTTCCTTAAATGGTCTTCCATCAATAGCTATATCAAGTGCTAACTATCAAAATCCCAATTATGAAACAGCAGCAAAATTTCTTTTAAAATTTTTAAAAAATCATAATTTTCTTGATATGCCTGAATTCAGTGCTTTAAATATTAACGTACCAAATGTTGACTATTCAGAAATAAAAGGTTTTAAAATTACCAGACAGAGTAAAAGACGATATAGAGATTATTTTGAACCAAGAAAAGATCCATATGGAAATACTTATTACTGGATGTTAGGGGAAATAATTGAAGATGATGAAGATTTGGATTCAGATTATTTTGTATTAAAAGAGAATTATGTTTCAGTAACACCTATAAAATCTTTTTTAACAGATTTTGATTATATGAAAAAATTAAAAGAATTAGGAGGATAAAAATGAATTTAAAAGTTAGATTAATTGGTGATCCTATTTTAAGAAAAAAAGCTATCAATGTAAAAAACATAGATGAAAATTTTAGAAAATTTTTGGAAATTATGACAAATATGATGTATAAAGAGGATGGGGTTGGTCTAGCCGCACCGCAAATAGGTATTAGCAAAAGATTTTTTATAATGGACGATGGAAATAAATTACGAAAGGTTATAAATCCTGAAATTATAGAGTTTTTAGGTGAAGAAATTGTTTTCGAAGAAGGGTGTTTAAGCATTCCAGGAATTTTTTTGAATGTTAAACGACCTGAAGGCGTAAGAGTAAGATATATAGACGAAAATGGAAATGTAGTAGAAGAAGAATTACATGAATATCCTGCAAGAATATTTCAACATGAGTATGATCATCTGGAAGGTATATTGTTTATAGATAAAGTTAGTACAGCCAGCAAAGCAAAATTAAAAGGTAAAATAAAAGATTTAATGAAAGAAGGAAGAAAAATAGCTAAAGAAATGGGGGAAATTGATATATATGAGAATAGTATTTATGGGAACTCCTGATTTTGCTGCTATTCACTTAAAAAAATTAATAGATTATAAATTTAATGTTGTTGGTGTTTTTTCTCAACCTGATAAACCAAAAGGCAGAGGTCAAAAACTCATTCCAACTCCAGTAAAAATAATAGCTCTGGAAAATAATATTCCTGTTTTTCAACCTAAAAGTGTAAATTTAAAGTTAGGATACGAATTCCTGGAAAAATTAAGCCCTGATATTATATTAACTGTAGCATATGGTAAAATATTAAAAGATAAAGTTATTAATTTACCTAAACTTGGATGTTGGAATGTACATGCTTCATTGTTACCTAAATATAGAGGCGCTGCGCCAATTCAGAGAGCCATCGAAAACGGTGAAACAAAAACTGGTATTTCTATTTTTAAAATAGTAAAAGAATTAGATGCCGGACCAATTGCCTATATGAAAGAACTTCCAATTTATATGGAAGATAATTTTGAGAGCGTATATAATAGATTAGCCAAACTCGGAAGTGAATCATTAATTGAATTCTTAAATAATTTTGAAATATATAGTAAGAAACTGATATATCAGAATGATAACGAAGCTACTTACGCAAGCAAAATAACAATTGAAGATACATATATAAATTGGTATAATGAAAATATAAAAGTGTTTAATAAAATAAGAGCATACGATCCTATTCCCGGGGCAAAATGCGAATTAAATGGACAAATTGTAAAAGTATTTAATGCATCATTGGGAACATCAAAAAATGATATTCCAGGAAAAGTTCTATCAATTGATAAGTATGGTGCTGAAATTTCAGTCGGTTCAGGAAGCATAAAAATTGGCAAAATACAATTTCCCGGAAAAAAAGCAGTAAAAATAATAGATGCATATAACGGTAGAAAAATTAAAGTTGGAGATATATTCAAAAATATAAAAAGGAGTGATTAAAGTGGCAAAAACATTTAATATGTATATGATAAAAGGATATAAGAACGAAAAAGATGCTGAAATCATAGAAAACATATTAAAAAGTATTGAGGGTATTATAAAATTTAAAGTTGAAAAAGCTTTTGGGGCAGTTGAATTAACCTATGACGATGAAAAAGTATCTCGCGAAGAAATAAGTAACAAACTAAAAACAAAAGGGTTTGAATTAAAATATTAAAATGAAAAAAAAATACATATATGGATTTTTATTTGCATTAATAAGCACATTAGTTGTATTTATACTAATTTCAGGAGTTAAAAATTTTGTAAATAATATCCAGATTTTTTTAGGATATAATTATTGGTTTTTATTTTTTGGATTTTTTATTATAACTATAAAATGGTTTATTGAAAGTTTTGTAATAAAAGTTTTATTACAAAAAGTGTCTTTAAAACAGGCTTTAAATTTCACTCTCATAGGACAATTCTACAGCTATTTAACACCTTTTTATACTGGAGGACAACCATTTCAGATAATATATATTTCAAAATATGGTATAGATCCTGGACAAGCAACAGCTGTTATTCTTTTTAAAACTTTTATTTTTCAAATTAGTATGGCAATTTTAGGTATCATAGCTACGATATATTCTTTTTTTCATTTTTCTATTTATATTACTTCAAGTATTATTTTAGGAGTTTTATTGAATTCATTAGCTGTTTTTTTGATAATTTTTTATGTAATAAACCAAAAAGCTGCTATAAATACCACTCTATATTTTGTAAAAATCTTAAAAAAAATCGGTGTCTTAAAAAATCCTGAAAAATATATTGACGAAATAATATCCAAAGTAAAAAGTTTTATTGAAACATTCAAGTTACAATCAAAGAGATTAATTAATATTATCCTGGTTTTTGTTTTGAGTATATTTCAATTTTCATGTTCTTTTCTAGTATTGCCAGTGATTCTAAAAGGATTTAATAAAAACATATCATTAAAATTCGTTTTTAGATCATTAATAACTCAAATAACTTCTTCTATTATTCCAACGCCAGGAACTTCTGGAGGTGCTGAAGGAATATTTTATTTTTTATTTTCTGATTTTATAATAAAGGAAAGAATTGGAACAGTTATAGTTTTATGGAGATTTACAACTTACTATTATGTATTGTTAATAAGCGGTATTGTAGTCTTATTAAATCATAAAAGAAACTTAAATAAAAAGGGTTCTTCCATAAAAAAAATGGGTAATTAAAAATAAAATGATATATTTAAGAACGTTTTTCATCTTCAGAGCATGTGGATTTAGCGATTTTTCATGCATTTTTTAAAGATTAAAACGAATATACAAATAGTTTTAGAAGATAATCATAAAAAGATTAATTAATAAAAAAAGAAGGAACTTAAAAGTTCCTTCTTTTTTTATTGGTGCCGAGGGCGGGACTTGAACCCGCACGGGATAAATTCCCACATGGCCCTCAACCATGCGTGTCTGCCGATTCCACCACCTCGGCAAGCCTTTCATATTATACAATAACTTTTATATTTTGTCAACCATATAAATCTTAAATTTGATACAAACTTATATAAAATATTATTTTCAAAAAATCCAAACAATATGGGAATTATATTATTTTATAATGGTAATTGTTTATTAATGAATTATTTATATAAAAAAATGAATATTCAAGTTGCATAAAATAATTCTATATTTTCTCGGAGAAATAATAAAAATTTTACAAAAAATGCCAGTAAAATAAATATTTTTTCAAAACCATGTATATATTTTTGTATTATTATTTAGTAAGGAGGTGTTTTGATGGAATATAAAAATGGAAAAATCAACACGTTATCACAATATGAATTTTTAAAACAGATTAAAGATATTGAAAACGAGGAAGAGTTAAAAGATTTTACAAAAAAAAGGTTTTTTAATTCCATTCAAAACGTAAATGATAAAAACAAAAAAGAAAAACTGAATAGCAATAGGTGAATTTTATGGTATATGATAGTGAACCGCCTATAATTGAAATAAAAAATTTTTCATTATATATGAATAATAAAGAAGTATTAAAATCAATAAATTTAAAATTATATAACAATGAATCTGTCTTGATTTACGGCGAAAGAAATTCTGGAAAATCATCATTATTAAGATCTTTTGTGCATTTAAATGAAGAATTATTTAATAATGTTTATGGAAAAGGAGATATAAAATATAGAGGAAAAGATGTTAGAGAACAGGAAAAAAAATATTTAAGGAGTAACATAACTTATACCGAACCACAGTACTTACAAAATTTAAATTATATATCCTTGAAGGAATTACTTAAAGTCTCTTTGGGTATTACGCCACACAATTTATCATATGAACATATTTCTTTATTAAAAAAATTAGATTTAATAGAGAAATTTGCAGATTTAAAAAGTTTAAGATATTATAACAATCTATCGAATTGGTCAAGTGCTGATAAATTATCATTGCTTTTATTTATTTCTTTAGCTCAAAATCCAAACATTTTTATGTTTGATTCTATTCTGGATCATATTGATGATATATTATTAAAAAAAATAAAAGATGTGATTTCTGATATAAATCAAAATAGAGTTTTAATTTTTGCAACAAGAAACCTTTTTAGATATCTTGATATATGTAATAGAATCATAGTATTAAAAGAAGGTAAAATTATTTTTGACTCAACACCAAAAGAATTCATTATTAATTTCAGACAGGATAATTTTAGAAACTTGTAACGAATAAGTATTGACAAAAGAGCGAAAAAATGATAGAATAAATACGGTTGAAATGCCTGAAAGGTTGCCGAGGTGGCGGAATTGGCAGACGCTGCGGACTTAAAATCCGTTGGGTGGAGACACTCGTGTGGGTTCAAGTCCCACCCTC
>NZ_AZAX01000036.1:0-2229 GCF_001021175.1 Marinitoga sp. 1155
ATGTAATCTCTGCATTTTCCGGATATTTAATTTTTTTAAGTTCTTCCTCATATATACGTTTTTCTATAACGTCATCTTTAAAATTTAACGTATATCCCACTACCATTGGATTTATTAAATACACATTATATCCATATTTGGTTGTTTTTATATTTTTATATAATTTATCTTCATCATCTAAAGAACCGAGTATATTAAGTATTATTTCTTCTTTTTCTAGTTCTTTATAATATTCTCTCATTAATTTTTCAACTTTTTCAGAATTTAATACATGTTTTCTTCTTTCTTCTATCATTTCATTCAAATATTCCCTTAATTTTTCTTTAGGTTGATAATAGTAAAAATGATATTTTTCATATGATTTATTGTAACTATCATATTTTATTCTTGCTTCTCTCATTGAGGAATAATATTTTTCAAGTATATATATTGGATTAAAGTATAAATTATAGGCTGTTTTTAATGGGAAATACGATATTATTATTAAAATTATAAAAACTATAAATTTAAAACGAAATTCACTATTTTTCCAATATTCCAAATAATCAAACATAAAATCTCACCTTTATTTTTTGAAAATTTTTAATTAATTACGGTATTTCATACCATACATAATATGTACCGTTATTTATATATGTAAAATAATTTTCCTTTGCTATTAATAACAATTTAGAATGATTACCATAATTCAATGATTTTATTTCTTTAACATTTCTTTTTACTTCTTTTCTTTCAGCTGGTTCGCTTCGAGTTTCATATACTCCATAATTATAATATTTATAATATGATCTACCTTTTATTTCTACAATTACATTAGCATAATGTAATTCAGCTATTGCAAAAATCTTTTCCCAGCTTTTTATCCATTTTCCATTTCTGTTTGAAATATAATGTATAACATAAATTCTTTTTTGCTCTCTTCGCCATTCTTGGAACTTTTTCTTTTTTTCAATTTTAAAATTATTTTTTAAATAAGAATAAAAATCATTTCCGTATTGTATTAAATCTTTAATTGGTTCTAGTTTTTTAGCAATTATTGAAATTAATTTATTTGTTAAAACACCTGTAAGATAATCCACTGTATTTGAAAATATATCGCTGGAAATTTGGCCTATAGTAGGACCAGCTTCCACTGTATCAATTCTATATCCATAAGTATATTGTCCTGGATCCAATTGATCATATAATGAAAACTTTTCTTTTTTATTTTTTGCTGAATTTAGGTAATCTTCAAATGTAAATATTTTATTTAGTGGAAGTGATTCTTTTGTATGACTAATATTATTATAATAATAATATATTTTATTTGTAGAAACTTTTTGTCCATCAGAGTTTTTAATAGAGTAAATTTTTTCATCTTTTATTTCAAACGTATAATCTATATTACCTTTATTATCAAATATTTCCTGTTTTGTTAACTCACCATTTTCAAAATAATTTTTAAATACCAAAATATCATCTTTAGTATAATACTCGGAGGTTTTAATATTAATATCATTTTTTAAAAAGGTTTCTGGCACTTTATTATTTTCAATATTTTTTTCCTGTTTTTCTATCTTAGTACATGATATAAAAAAATACTGATAAAAATTATTAAAATATACACTTTTACCGTTTTTTTCATTCTCTCCCCGCCCTTTAAACTTTTTTGATTTTATAATTTTTCATAAAATCCTGATATCAGAATCACTCAGTCGTCTGATAAATGAAAATTTTTTTGATATAATATCTGATTAGATGCATTTAATTAATGTTTTCTAATGATTAGTGTGTAATTAAAAATTTTTTTAAATTTTTCTCACTTATTATATATGATTTATTTAATAATATTATGATCAATATTGCGAATTTTATAACTTAATAATTCATAATAAAATTTTATGAATGTATAATTTTTATATTATGTTACTGAATAATTAAAAGATATTATTTCCACTTATTCAATTCACAATAATTTTAGCAAAAAAAAAAAAATAGTCAACGATATAAAGTAAATTTTGAGTAAATTTATAATCAACTTTTCTTTTCTTAAATTTAATAAATTTACATAATTATTTTATCACCTGATATATTTTTATGGTTAAGTTTTTGTTTAATATATTGATGCAATTTTATATTCTCGCTATTATTTGATGTTAATGATTAATTGATTTTATAGATTAATCTTGAAAATATTGTGTATATGTAAAAACAACTACAAGAATGTTAAAAAAAGGGATTAAGAATTAG
>NZ_AZAX01000037.1:0-1476 GCF_001021175.1 Marinitoga sp. 1155
ATATTTTAGATAAAGTATTAAAGAAAAAAGAAGCATTAGAAAATGTTATAGATTCTTTAAGGAAAGAGCATAAAAGATTACTTAGAGCTTATATGATATTTTCTCCTTTTGGAGATGGATTTGAAGTTGTAAAAGATTATTTTGATAAGATAAGAGATAAGTTGAAAGATGAGAATGTTGACAGGAAATTATTACCTCAAAAAGTTATTAACTGGATTGTTAATACAGATATAGAGACATTATTTGAAGAATATGAAAAATGGTATGAGGCAATCGATAAAAAGAGGAATGAAATAAACCAAAAAATAGATAAGTTAGAAAATTACTTAAACATAATAAAAGATGGAATAGAATTTACTGAAAAATTTAAAGACTATAAAATCGAAAAAGAAATTAAAGTATTTGAATTAATAAACAACAACAACAATAATAATAATAATAATAATAATAAATCTAAAAATAATATGGAAATCTATTCTAAAATAATAGAAAATATAGATTCTCAAATTTCTAAAGAATTGAATTTATTGAAGCAAATTGAAGAAAATAAAAAGAAAGAAAAATATAAAAATGAAATAGATGAAATTATAAATTCTGCTCAAGAGGTTATAAATTTAGAATCTAAAAGAAATAGTATTTTAAATTCAATAGTTTCTGAAATTTCAGAAAAAGAAAGAAATAGTATTATGGAACCAATAAATAAAATTCTAAGAATTTTTCATTTTCCGGAAGTATACTTACCAATGAAAATAAAAAAAACAAAATCTAGCAAAAACATTAAATATGACATAATTTCAAAATCCGGAAAAGAAATTGAGTATAAAAATTTTTCAACCGGTCAGAAAACTATTTTGAATATAGCTTTTAAAATAGGAGCAAATTTAGCTTTTGAAAATGAATTGAACCATCATGTGTTTTTATTTGATGATGTAACTACAGCACTTGATATGACACAATTATTACCAGCTTCAATTTTATTTAGAAAGTTGGCTTATGAAGGGAAAAGACAGGTTATTTTAACTACTCATCATGAGGATTTAACTAACAGGCTTCTTGATTATCTTCTTCCGCCAGAAGGAAACACTTTAAAAATTATTGAATTTACTGATTGGCCGTATAAAGATGCTAAAAATAGTTGGAATCAATATAATATAAAAGATTATAGTAAAAAAATAGAAATTAATACTATTTTTGATAATTTATAAAAAATATAGCTATGATATTTATATCAAGGCGGTGATATAATAAATAAAATGAAAATGATAAGAATTTTTCATTCTGTTGGCCAGGAAGCATTTTATACAGAACATTTTTAAAATCATGTATAACCTGTCTTTTAAACCCATCTGCCCCTCCCGCCGAAATGCAGGGTGTGGCTTTCGGGGGGCGCCGCATCATTAAAAAAAAAAACACAAAAAAACATGTCAGTACAACAACTGACTAACAGACATATCAAACGAAAACACCAATAAATGA
>NZ_AZAX01000038.1:0-4997 GCF_001021175.1 Marinitoga sp. 1155
TCATTTTCTTCTTTCCTTTTTCCTGAGTTTGACACTTATATTCCAAAGCAAAGTTTAAAAATCTGAAATAATCAGAAAAATATCAATTGTTAATTTTTTATTAAAACCAAAATTAGCCACACACCACCCTCTTTTTAGCTTTTGATACGGCTTTTAGTGATATTTGTTTTTAAACTCTTTTAAATCCATCATTTTTTTTGGAATTTCTATTTTTAATGTCTTTAATATATTTTTTTGAAATCCACTCAAATTAGCTCTTAATGCAAATTTTTTATCTTTTATTCTTATTTCTGAATATTCCATATTTTTTAAAGCATTTCTTATTTTTTCATGAGAATATTCTATGTTGTTTTTTTCTAGTTCTAATTCGAGTGTTCTTAGTATTATGTAAGATATAAAACTCATTACAATATGACCTTTTATTCTTTTTGGTGTCCAGTGAAATATTGGTCTTGTTTCTAGATAATTTTTTAGTGTTCTAAATGTTTCTTCTACTTTCCATAATGTATGATACTGTTCTAATATTTGTTTTGGACTTAATTTTGTGTTTGTTATTATTCCATAGTATCCATCGTATTTTTCATCATTTTTTATTTTTTCTTTATCCAATATATATTTTTGTTTTGTTTCTTCTTTTAAATATTTTTTAGCTCCTCTTTTACTTTTTGCATCAATACTTCCATCTTCTATCATTTTTTCTGCTTTTTCTATTAATCTCATCCTGTCTTTTTTATCTTTTTTTGCTCGTTCTTCTGAATATATTATGAGTAATCTTTTATTTTCATATTCTATTTCTCTGTATTTTATTCCTTTGGCTATTTCTGTAAATTCTCCTTCAAATATATTTATTTTTTTTAATTGTTTTATTGATTTACCTATTATGAATTCATAATTGGATTTTTCTACCATTTCTATATTTGCCTTACTCATCATTCCTCTATCCGCTACTACTATTACTTTTCCTAATTGATATTCTTTTTTCATTTTTTTTATTGAATCTTTTAATGTATGTCCTTCGAATGTATTTCCAGGGTATATATCAAAACTCACTGGCATTTTATCTTGATCTATTGACATTCCTAATACTACTTGTGATTCATTGAATTTTTTATCTTTTGAATATCCCATTTGTAATATTTCATTTGTTTGTTGTGTTTCAAACGCTAATGTTGTTACATCGTAAAATACCAAATCTACTGTTGTATTAAACAAACTCATCCTTTGATCATACATATGTTTTTCTATCTTTTCTTTATTATCTGCGAGCATGTCTAATGTTCTATACAACCAATGTAGCATTACTTCATTTTCATCAAGTTCTTTCCCTTCGCTTTTTTCTATCCCTTTATATCCAAAATATTCTAGATTATTGAATATTTTTAATTTACTTCTTGGTTCTATTATTCTGTTCATTACCGTTATCTTTAACATCTCTTCCACGTTATATTCTATATTCTTATCAAGCCTTTCAAAAAATCTTTTCATTTCATATCTTTCAAATATTTTATTTACTACTACTTTTACTCCAAAATTTCTTCTGGCTACTTCTTCCATTAAATTATCGTTTATTTTTTCGTATTCATCTATTTCAAATATTTTTAGTAATTTTTCTATCATCTTTTCAACATCTTTTTTACTGTATTTTTCAATATTTCCAAAATTTATAACAGTATGCTGCTTTACTTTGCCATTTTCTCTCACACTTTCCATTACTCTTAAATACTTTTTCCCTTTCACCTTTGATATTTTAACGAACATCATGCCATCTCCTTTTAGTGGTTTTCATATATATTATACCACTAAAAGTTAGTAAAATCAATAGTTATATGCATTAGTATATTAAGAAGTTAGCCACACATTTTTCCGGCTAACTTATGTTAATACACCTCAAACCCGCATTCTTTCGTTCCATTTCCTTAAATTTCACCATTTTGCTGTATTCTCTAAAAAGTCAAGAGATAAAATATAAAAATTATAATAAATTATTTTTTGATATTTTGTAAAAAAACTACACTTTTTACAGCAAACAATGTTGCAATAATTCAAACTAAACTATTTGTTTTTTGTAAATTAGTTTAGGTTTTGTGTGATATTTAAAGCAATCATGCTGTTTTAAGTTTTAAATATTCTGGATTAAATTCAGTATTATTTTTCCATAATGTATATACTAATTCTGCCAATTTTCTTGTTATTGCTGTTTGGGCAACTTTTTTTGGTTTCCCTCTTTTAATTAAAGCGTTGTATTTTTCTTTGTATTCTGGTATGTATTTTAAAACTCTTATGGCCCATAATGAAAATATATGTCTTAAATGGCTATTCCCTTTTTTTGATATTTTTTTATTTTTTCTGTATTTTCCTGATTGGGAAATTGTTGGATCAAGCCCTATATATGAGACAAAATGTTTTTTACTTTCAAAACGAGATATGTTTCCTATTTCTGATATAATTGTAAGTGGAGTTACTAATTCACCTGAGCCTGGAATAGAAATTATTGCTTTATACACTTGATAATATGGATTCTCTTTATCTATTTTCTCTTTATTTATGTTATCTCCATGATTATAGTAATTTTTATTGTCATCATATTTGTTATTATTACTGTTATTGCCATCAAAATACTCATTTTAAATATTCATATTAAAATTATTAAAAATTTCATTTGAAACTCTTTCTATTTCATCTTCGAGTATTTTTATTTGTTCTATATGGTTTTTAATTAATTCTATTTTCGATTTAATTAATATAGCAGAAGAATCGTGTTTTATACCAATTGAATGGTTTAAATCATTAATAACATTTAAAGCCTTTTCTTTGTTTCAGAAGCATCGCTTCGCGAAAAATCATTTTAATTATAATATTTGATTTAGATTGATATTTTAAAAATAATAGTAAATGGTCAAATATCAATGTATAAAAGCCCAACTTTTATACATTTGCTGAAGCAAGTAAATTTGTAACTTTTCTTTTATGCTTTAAAATGGATTTTAATGTTGGATATCGCAATAATAATTTCAACAGAACAGAGGAATCCATTTCTGAGAAATAATTTAATAATTCTGGTATATATTTAATCATGCTGCGCAAGCAGGAGGATTAAATGTTTTTTATTTAAAAATAATCCAATTCTTTATAAAAAACATTTGTTTTTTATAAATGTATTTTTAAAGATGCAAGGCTTTTAGCAATATTTTTTCTAGCTCTGAGCAAATTTCTCAATTCTAAAATTAAGTCATCAGGCTCAGATGATCTAATGGCATATTCTCTAAGTATGTATATAGCTTTGGCGATATTTTTAGAATCAATTTTATCAGTTTTTGAATGATTAAATGACCTCATAAAATTCTTAAGTGAATATGGATGTAATATTAAAACACTAATACCTTTTTCATTTAAAAACTGTTTTAATGCTAAATGATAAGTTCCTGTAGATTCCATAGCGATCATATATTCATCATTAATGTTTTTAATAACATCTAAAAATTCATTAAATTCATCATATGATTGTTTAAATACAAAATGTTTAAACTTTTTACCATCAAAAATTGCAACATCAAATTTAGTTGATGAAATATCAATCCCAACAGTAAACATACAGAGCACCTCCTTCTGACATACGACCGTGCTTTGTACAAGCTTTCAATGCTTAATTCTCTAAACCATGCTAAAAGGAGATGATAACTACAGCTAACAAGCTCTAAGCTTAGTCAAAGTCTCTATCTTTCTCCATATGATTTAATATTTTCAAAACTGTTTTTCTATGAAATATTTTATATCAATATTTTTTCTAAATCAACATTAGAATTATCAATTCTACACAATACAACAAGAACTAAATCAAACCATACTAATAATTATTATACTTAATTATTATTATATTTTATATTATATATTATAATTTTCTATTTTAATTATACACGGTCAAAGTCAGGAATAAATTATAAAATGAAAGCATTTGCAAAAGATTTTGGATTTAAAATCAAATTATGTAAGCCAAGACATTCATATACTAAAGGGAAGGTTGAATCAGCAAATAAATTCATATCTTGGATATTAGCGTATGATAAGGATTTTGAAGACGAAAAGGAACTAAATGAAATTATACAAAGGATAAATAAAAAGGTTAATACTAGAATAAACCAATCAACAAATGTTCCACCATTACTGTTGTTTCAAAAAGAAAAAGAGTATTTATCTCCTTTGCCAAATAAAAATATCGTTGAATCATATTTGGACCACACTCACAAAGCAAAAGTCCAAAAAGATTCATTGATATATTACAAAGGAAATAAATACTCCGTACCGCCTGAATATATAGGCAAAACAATGAAAATAAAAACAAATGAAAATTATCTGTATGTATATTATAACACAGAATTGATAACAGTACATAAAATAACAGATAAAAAAATAAATTATATATCAGACCATTATACAACATTAATGTCAAAGCATATAAAGGATTCAAAAGAACTAAATGAAATGTGTTCTAATAACCTGAAAAAATTAGATAATTTTTTGTAGGAGGGGAATATGAATAATTATATAAAACTACAAAATAATCTAACAGAATTAAATTTAATAAATATAAAAACCAATCTAGATAAATATTTGAACTTAATAAATACAGGAGAAAAAAGTGTAATAGACGCATTATATGAATTAAGTGAATTAGAAATAAAGGCAAAAGAAAAAAGAGCAATGAATGCATGTGTAAAAGTAGCTAATTTCCCATTTCTGAAAGGAATAGAAGATTTTGATTTCGATTTTCAACCAGGAATAAATAAACAGGAAATATTAGATTTAAAAAGCTTAAGATTTGTGGAAAATAATGAAAATATACTATTTGTAGGAACCCCTGGAGTTGGCAAGACACATCTTGCCGTCTCCATTGGAATAGAATGTGCAAAACATAGATATTCAACATATTTTATCCATTTCCAAGATTTAATGTCGCAATTAAAAAAAGCACTTAAAGAAAATAGATTAGAAACAAGATT
>NZ_AZAX01000039.1:0-6524 GCF_001021175.1 Marinitoga sp. 1155
CTAAATCATATGCAAGTCCATTGGTTAATCCTGGTTGTCCTGCTGCGTTATGCCATATTAATTCTTTTACTTTTTCTTCGAATATTTGTCTTGTTTCTGTTTCGTGTTGTGAAAGTAAATCATATACTTGTTCTTTGGTAAAGTATGGCACTTCTAAATGTTCTGCTATGTTGAATGGACTAGCATTGTCTTCTAATATTCCACTTAAGTATCCTACGCTTATTAATATTACACTTCTTAATCCATATATTTTTCTATCATGATATATACTTCGTATTACATGCAAAAATTCATTCATTATTTCATCATTATTCAATTTTTCAAATTCGTCTATCATTAATACTATTTCTTTTCCTTCTTTTTCTGTTATCTCTTCAATTAAGTTTCTTATATCATCTATACTTCCTGGTATAATTAAATCAATAATTTTACCATACAAACCTTTTAATGAACGATTTATATCCTTTACAAACGTCCTTAAAAATTCAATTTTTCCTTTTTCTCCATAACTTTCAAATGAAATAAATATTGTTAAATATTTATCTTTTATTTTCTCAACTATATCTTTTAACAATGTTGTTTTTCCACTTTGTCTTGGTGCTGATACTGTAAAGTATCTCCAATTTTCTATATGATCTAATGCCTCTTTCATTATATCGGGTCTTTCCACATAATAACATGTTTTTTTATCAACGGGACCACTTGTGCAGAATCTTCTCATTATCTCACCTCCGGGGTTACACGCCTACGGCGGGTTATAGGATTAAAAATAGATATTAATAAAAAACATCTGAATAATTGCAAAGCAATTATTCACGCTACGGCGAGTAATAGGATTAAAAATTTTAGATTTTATATCTTTTCAATTATATAATTTTCAATATTCCTTTTTTCTGAATGGATGTTTATCCCTATTATATATATTTCTTTTCCTCTGTATTTTTCATAATATTTCTTTTCTTTTATCTGGTTTATTGCATCAATTGCACTTTTATCCACTTTTATCCACTTTTATCCACTTTTATTTCAAAAAGATATATCCTTTCATCAAAATCTATTACAAGGTCACTTCGTCCTAAGTTTGTTAATTCTTCTGCTTTTACATTTTGGTAATTTTTTCATCGTTTTCACCTCCACAATTGAATTATATCACATTTCAGTAACTTCATTCCCAATCTATTCCCACTACCTTTTGTATTCCAGCAGGATATGAAAAAGATAATGCAACAGTCGTTGATACAACAACCAACGAACTCTTTGATTTAATCAACTAAATAAAAACCGGGGAAAATCCCCGGTTTTGCCACCGAATTATTGAGACAATCTCTTACTTGTATATCTATAACATCTAAAATTTCTTTTGTATAACCATTCTTCATAAACTTTGATCTAATCAATTAGAAAACCATATTGTTATTCATTAAAATCCAAAGGAACCAATTGTTTTATTTTTTAGTTTTTTCAATGTATATTTTAATCAGCTATGATATTCATTTTCTCAATAAAATATTTAAACGATTTGTTTTTTTGAATTGCAATTTTAATAGAAAAATTTTTTAAAATTTCGATCATAAAAGTTATACGTGAATCAAATCTATCAGAAATCATATTATTAAACGATTCCTTTGTAATTTCATCAGTATTTTTAACTATGGAATTTTCAATATTTTTCAACATATGCTTTATTTCAATTTTTTTGCTTGTTGTAGAAACTGTATTATCAATATCGTGAGCAAAAATATAATCTGCATTCATTTTTTTTATGCTTATAATAAAATTATTAACCTTTTCCTTTTCCTTTTTCATTTTTGCATATCTTATAATATTTATCGAATCATATTTCCCGGATAATTCAAGTTTTATAATATTGTCAAAAAATCTTTTATCATCCTCACCTTCAACAAAAATATATAATTGCTTAAAACTCATAAAATTACCCCCCGAGTAAATCCTGAATAAATAGTTCTTCAATTCCTATTTCATTTTCTAAAAATATTTTTACTTCTTCTTTATCAGCCGGTCTGGAGATTGTAGAAAATCCCTTATCATCACGAGAAACAAATAAAATACTATTTAAATCTGCATATTTTACTATTTCTGGATTATGGGTAGTAACAATAATTTGCTTCTTATGTGAAGCATCCTTCATCATTTCTACCATTTTTGAAATAAGATAAGGATGAATATTCCGTTCTGGTTCTTCAATAATAGTTAAGTTTTTTTTCTCAAAATATAAGGTTATAATTAGAGCTATTATATTTATAGTTCCATCAGAGATCAAAGATGCAGGTATATAATTATTTTTAAAATACTTTTCTGCTAATTTTTCTACGTCAAGATTAGATATAAATGGCAAAATGTCTTTTACAAGATTAAAAAGCTTCTTTTTTTTATTTATATTTTTTATAATATTATTGAGAATGATTGATAAGTTACTTCCATCCTCCTCTAATTCGGCTTTTCCTGTAATTGGAATAGCTTTTTTTGGCAGTTTTGGATCAAAATCATAAATCGAAATATCTCCAAAACCTTCTATCAAAGGAAATGGAATAATAAAATAAGGAGTATTAATCAAAAGAGTATTATTAGATAACTTTTCTTTTATAAAAAATTGTGGATATATACTATCTTCTTTTATAGGAATATCATCAGGACGTTCAAGGTTTATTTTTATTTTACCATTATTTTCTCTTGAAATAATGAGTTTTCCCTCACCAAGAAATTTATCTTCTTTCAGTTTTTTACTCTTTTCTTCAGATCTAAAAAATTTAAGTTTTTGAATCAATTTATCTTTTACAATTTTATATCTTGAACTTCTTTTGTAAAACTCTAATTCAAATTCATAAAATATTTCATGAATTTTTATTAAGAAAAATTCATCATTGATATTTTCAATAAAAACTCTCTCTTTATCAAAAGAAAACACAGATTCTAAGGTTAAACTTTTTGATCTTTTTATTATTGAGTCAATTTTTTATAACTTTTGTTTTACATATTATAATTTTATCATAAATTCCTCCATTTGTATAGGTATCCAAAATATCCAACAAAATTTTAATCTATATTAATATACTAAAACAAATGCATTGAAAAGATGGTAGATATCAAAACTAGAAACATTCTTATTTATTTTAGTCAAACTCGGTATACCCACCTATTTGGAGTAAGACCATATAAGAATTTTATTTTTTTACTTTTCTTTTGATTCTTTCTGTTCTTATTTGATAAAAATGATTAAAAATGTTAATATAAAATATTTTGAACCAATAATATAGAACAATATAATAAAAACCTATAGGATACATTATATTTAATAAAAGAACTTCAAGTTTTATCGGAAAGAGCCTCCGTTCACTTGAAAAATACATTTTAACCAATTTAGATTGAGTCTTCAACTTCTCCAGCTCTTTATAACTTCAGGATCATGACTTAATGGTAATGGGTCAGCATCAAAAATTTTAACTATTTCGGGAATAATAAAAGCTTCTCCTAAAACTAATGCATTTTGTTTTTCTAACACAGGAACAATATCCAATAAATTTTTATTACTCACGCCAACTATTTTAGAAACTACTTCCAAATCATTTTTATTTGTAATTCTATGAATAATATAAGAATTACACTGAGAAATTATCGTTTTTGATAATTCTGATGGTTGTTGGCTGGAAACTATTAAGCTTATTCCAAATTTTCTTCCTTCTCTTGCCAATCTTTCAATATAATAACTTCCTAATTTATAATCATTTTTATCATCTTCATTAATATATCTATGAGCTTCTTCAAATAACAAAACTATATTCTTATAATCCTTATTTTCAACCTTTAATTTATATAATATCTTACTAAAAAGAAAAACAATAATATCCAATTCATCCTTATCAAAATCTGCCTCTATAATAAAAATTTCATTGTCAATATCTTCCATAATTTCTTCAATTATGTTTTTCTTTTCAGGTTCATACTCTAAAATTTTAAAAATTACTTCATCTTCTACTATTCTTTCTATTCTATATAATAATGTACCCATCCAACCATCCCAACGATTTTTCATATATTCATCTATTTTATTATTATCTTTTTTTGATCTATTCTTTGTTATTTCATCAATTTCATTAGATATTTTTTCAAAATAAAAAGATTTTCCTTCATTTGTTTTTTTTCTCAAGTTTTCTATAGCCTCTTTCAAAACAGGGGCTTGCACACCAGGACTTGCATCCAAAAATTTATAATATTCTGTATAACTTAAATAATAATGTGGTAACTTTATTTCTTCTTTAGAAATTTTTCTAATTTTAAAATTATTGCCTTTAAATGCATTTTCATATTCATTATTAGAATCAAATATTATTATTTTAGGAGAAATGTTTTTATTATTATCTTTAACATTTAATCTTCCTTTTTTTAATCCTTGAATAATCGAAACTATAGTACATGTTTTTCCTGTTCCTGTATTTCCAAATACTCCTAAATGCTTTCCAAATAGAATATCTGGATCACATTTAACAATTACAGAAGAATTATTAAAACTATTACCTATTTCAAGATAATTTTTTGTTTTCTTGGAAAATATCTCCTTTTCTAGCTTTTCAGGTAAAGAATACACCTTAGTTCCAATAAGTGGAAATGTATTTATTCCCGTATCAAATCTATTTATATATTCATCATATATTCCCATTAAAAGGATTTCTAAAATATACTTATTTTTATCATAATGCTCCAAAGTATTTCCTTTAAAAAGATTTTTATCTGAAATCTTTATTATTCTACCTATAATTTTTTTGTTATTTGGTAATTTTGAAAATACTAATTTATTTAGAGAAATGGGAAAAATACTATTTCCATAGTTATTCTGTAGTTTATTTATTTTAGAATTTTCTGTAACTTCCACTAAAATTTTCATACCTGATATCTCAACAATTTTCCCTATTTCTACAGCTATATCAAGCATTTTTATCTCCTTCTTTTAATTTCTTTAGTGTATTAATAAAAATCTCTTCAAAATTATTTTCTGTATAATATGGAATCAAATACTCAACAATATACTCAAACCTACCTAATATTGGACCACTAAAAATAGTAATTCTTGAATCTTCGCGACTTAAATCAAATAACTTCTCTAAGAATTCTGGTATATTTTTATCTCCTTTTTTAGCATAAGAAAACACTACAAGGTTAAAATCTGGATTCGATAATGCATTAGCAATTATATCATTAACATGAACATCCAAAAAACTGTATCCCATAACTATTAATGTAGAATTTTTTCTATTTATATAATTTACAAATGCTCTAAATAATTCGCTATATGGTAAATCTAAAGATTGTTTTATTTTCGTTTGAATTGGATAAATTATATAATCAGTTTTTTCTATATTTAACTTTCCATTTTTGAATAGAGGTTGTCTTTCAACAATGCCATAAGGTGCAGCCATTTCATCTTCTATCCATGTAAGAGAACCATGTAACTTAAATAAATTTACTGATGTATTAAAAGTTTTGATTCCGTCAGAGTTTTTTAAATAATAATTCAAATTATAAAAGGAAGGATTGAACTTTCTTATGGTAAAACCATGAAAACCATTATTAACTATGATTCCTAACTCCTCTGCACTTTTTTCAATTAATAAATCATAATTCAGCGTAAAAATATTTGCTCTATTCAAATGCCCTTCTCTTGAAACTATTCTTTTTAAAAACATTTTATGATATGCATTTTTTTGATAATCTATAGTTTCAACATAATCTTTTATAAATTGTTTTTTATAATCTTTTATGAGATTATCTACTTCATCAGAGACATCTTTCTCTTCTTTAATTATTCTATAATAGTTTCTAATCTGCAATAAATTATCAAGTACTTCTTCAGGTCTTTTGTCTTTTAATTTCTTCACCGCTTCTTTTATTTCAGAATCACCTTCATCATTTTCATTATCCTCTAATATTTCGTTTAAGTTGTTATTACTTTTTTCATTAATCGTTTTAGAACCAGCATATCTAGAACAACCATTTCCTATTAAAAAATTCAAATTTTCGCTTAATAAAAATTTTGATATTATGTCATTTCTTATAGACTCAGTTTTTCTCTTGAAAATCTCCCTTAATTTATCCAAATCTATTTCATAATATATCTTTTTATCATCAGCTTTGCTTTCTTTTTCTTTAAAACTAAAATAACTTTTATCTAAAAACACTTTATTTACCAATTTCTCCTCAAGTCCATATTTCTCAATATATTCAACTAATTCAGAAGATAAATCAGAAACGTTAGGAGAATTTTCACTATCAATTTCAAAAATTTCTTTTAATTCATTACTAGTAAATTTAATAGAACAATCTTTCGTATCATAAATATATTCCATAAATATCCACCTCTTATATTATTTCCATTATCACTTTTGAAACAACAGGATCTTCTGTAATAATCAATGGTATTGCGTTATTTTGAAGCATTTTCCTCAAAGTTTCCAAAATTTTTTTTAATAACTTCTTCATTTTGAGAGCTACAATCATATACTATTACATGA
>NZ_AZAX01000040.1:0-1655 GCF_001021175.1 Marinitoga sp. 1155
TAAGTATTGTGTAAAAATATGTATATATCAAAGAAAGAAATACAAATAATGGAAAAAACTAAAAAGAACTAAAAAACTTAGACGCTTTAATTTTAATAAATTTGGCAGACTTAAAAATATAAATAAAAGGTTTTGGAAAATAAGAAGAACAAAGAAAAGAATGAATAGAAACATTAGAATCAAACCAAAAAAGTTTAAAAAGAAAAGAAGAAAGTTTAATTTCAAATTTAAGCAAATGATTAAAATTTCTAAAATAATGAGTGTTTCTAAAAGAAAATTTATTTGAATTAATGGCGTTAATATTTTCAATACGTTTTCTAAAACGATAAATGAAATTAAAAATAGGAGAAGAAGGGATTTTTGAACGTAAAATATTAAATTTAAAAGATTGATAATATTGGATATTGGGAATAATAGGAACCCAGAATCTGCCAGAACAATAAGAATTCAAATTGCAATTTTTTCTAAAAGGACAGATAAAACGGTGACGATTTCTGGAATAATCATTACCATCAGAATGCAAAAAATGATTAGAAAGAGAGCAAAAAAGTCTATAATCTTTGATTTTAATATGACTTAATTTAGAAAAAGAAGAGAATTTTTTTAAAGGGATAAAGGGAATAGCTCCAGCAGAAATAATATTATGAAAATTAGAAATAGAATCATAACCTTTATCCAGAACAAAAAAGACATAAATACCTTTAGAAGAACAAAAACGAATAAAAGATTTAATATTATCAAAAATCAAATCCTGAAAAACAGAAATATCGTGATAATTAGCAGGGCGAAAAACAGAAAAAAGGTTAAAATAAAAAGGAAAAACAATATCAACATGATGAAAACGAATACCAAATTTATTGTTATAAAATTTATTATGAGAATGAATTATACCTTTAGGGACATTACCCTCAACAAGAATAGGTTGAGAATCAACAGAAAGAACAATAAAACCAAGTTTTTTAAAAACGAAAGAAAAACGGTTAAAATAAGCTTTAACAAGAGCAAGTTTAAAAGAATTCAAAAGAGATAACAAATTAGAAAGACCAATGCGCCTTTTAAAATAAAAATAAGTAGTATAACACGGAACTGAATCACGAAAACCACAAAGTTGTAAATATTCTGGTGGGACAACAGATAAAATATCTCTAGACGAAGTAAATCCATCTTCAGAAAAAACAGAGTTAAGAAGGAAAAATAATCGTAAAAGAGAAGTAGGATCATAAGGAGAATTCTTATTAGGTTTATGAGAATAAAAAGAAATAAGAAAATTAAAAAGTTTGTCCATATTGAGGGAATTAAAAGCGTCAGAAGTTATACTAAAAAGTTTGTCATTTAAATTGTCCAAAACAAAAACATTTCTAGAACTTCTGAACATGGTATCACCTCCAATAAGTTTTGGGTACAATATAATAATACTACAAAAGTAAATCAACACCAAGTGTGGGGGTGATGCCCTTTTTCGAAATAGCTTATAATCAATATTCTGTAAATTGAATTTACACAATGAAAATAAAAAATACCTAAGGGGGGTATAGGGGCCGCCGCATTGGTAATCCATGCCGTGCGGCTCTTTTTTATTTTATTTTCTTTTTTTCTTTCTTTTTATTTTAACTTTTGCATTAGGAAATGTTTGTTTCAATTTCTTTTCGATATTT
>NZ_AZAX01000041.1:0-3245 GCF_001021175.1 Marinitoga sp. 1155
AAAAAGTTAAGAGGGGATATATCGTACATCTTTTAAATGAAATATTAGTATCTTATGATTTAGATTCTAAAGGTAATATAATAAATAAAGAAATAAAGAAAGAAGAACTTAAAAAAATAAAATATCCAGAAAATGCAGAAATTACATTTTATATTGTGAGGACATGGAAAGGATTAAAAATCGATTGGATGAAATCTGTATATTTGTTAAAATAAAGTGACTATCTAAATTGGAGATGTACGTTTTCGATTGGATTTGTGGTATATATCAGCTTCCTAATAGGTTTTGAATATTTAAAGTAAGCAAGTTCCCAATTGTTTTTCCATATTTGTACTGCTATGGGGTGAGTTTTGCCCCATTTTTTTTCAAATTCCTCAAGCGCTGTCTCAGCTGCTTCAAGATTTGGAGCCTGGTATATAGGTTTCAAATCCTTAGTGATTTCCTTTCTATATTTATGAGGGACATATTTAAAAGTATTTCTAAATTGATGTACAATACACATTTGAACTTCAGTTTTTGGAAATGCGGCATGAATTGCATCAACAAAACCTGTTAATCCATCTACAGAAGCAATTAAAATATCCTTATAACCATCAAGATTAATACCAATAACGTTATATATAACTTTTTTCCTTACAATACCATCTTCCTTTACTGAATAAAATGAAGTGTCCAAATATACGATAGCATATACTTCTTCCAAAGGTCTATTTTTCCAGTCATTAATCAAAGGAATTACAGTATTAGTAATTATACTAGGGTGTATTCTCTAAAAGATCAAGAAGTTAAAGTTAAAAATATGTTAAGAAATATTTTAGAGAATTTTTAAAATTACCCCACTATTACAGCAAACATTATCGCTGCAATTGTTTAGAAAAATTATAATTTTTATATAAGTTAATTTTAAAATTATAAATTTGAATATTAGTAGATTAAATGATTATGCATTTTTTAATAGTCTTGATCTAAAGTATTTATAGTCGAATACTGTATTATTAGTCCATAACGTATAAACTAATTCAGCTAATTTTCTTACTATAGCAATTTCAGCCACTTTTGTATGTTTTCCTCTTTTAATTAAATCATGGTATTTTTTCGATATTCTGGCATTAATTTTAAAACTCTCTCAGCCCATAATGTAAATGTATGTCTTAAGTGCTTGTTACCTTTTTTTGATATTTTTTTGTTTCTTTTATATTTACCTGATTGAGATACTGTAGGATCAAGTCCTATGTACGAAACGAAATGTTTTTTAGTTTTAAAACGAGTAATATCTCCTACTTCTGATATTATTGTAAATGGAGTTACTAATTCACCTGAACCTGGGATTGAAGTTATCGCTTTATATGCCTGAATATACTTGTTTTCTATTTTATTATTATCATTATTATTATTATTATTATTATTCTCGTTATTATTCCTATTATTATTATTATTATTATTATCACTGTTATTGTTACTATTGTTATTACTATCGCTATTGTCAAGAAAATTATTTATTTCATTAATATCGAGAGTGTTAAGTAGTTCATTTGAAATTCTCTGTATTTCTTTTTCTAATATTTCTATCTGTTCCATATGATTCTTAATTAATTCTATTTTTGATTTGATTATTATAGCAGAAGTGTCATGTTCTATTCCTATTGAATGTTTTAAATCATTTATTACATCTAATGCTTTTTCTTTATTCCAGAAGCATCGCTTCGCGAAAAATTATTTTAATTATAATATTTGATTTAGATCAATATTTTAAAAATGAAAATAATAAAAAATCTTTAAATATCATTGTATAAAAGCTAAGCTTTTATACATTTTATGAAGCAAGTAAATTTATGACTTTTCTTTTGTGTTTCATTATTGACTTTAATGTAGGATATCTTGATAATAATTTTAGTAAAACGGGAGATTTCATATCTGAGAAATGCTTTAATAATTCAGGCATATATAATTTTAAATCCTCTTTTAATCGCACCTGTAAAGAAGTAAAAGTTTTAACAATTGACTTTCTTGCTCTAAGCAAATTTCTTAACTCTAAAACTAAATCCTCAGGTTCAGATGATTTAATTACATAATCACTTAATAAATATACAGCTTTAGCAATGTTTTTAGCATCGATCTTATCAGTTTTTGAATGGCTAAATGCTCTCATGAAATTCTTGAGAGAATATGGGTGTAATACCAGAATATCAATACCTCTTTTGTTTAAAAATTGTTTTAAAGGAATATGGTAGGTGCCAGTGGCTTCCATTGCTATCATATATTCATCTTTAACGTGTTTAACAACTTTTAGAAGAAATTTATTAAAACCATCATATGACTGTTCAAAAACAAAGTGTTTAAACTTTTTACCATCAAAAGTAGCAACATCAAATTTTTTTGAAGAAATATCAATGCCGATACTTATCATATGGAATACCTCCTTTCGTCATATGACCATGCTTTGTACAAGCTTAACGCTTAATTCTCTAAAACATGCTAAAAGGAGTTGATAACTACAGCCTCCAAGCTTTTAAAGCTTAGTCTAAAAAAAGTATCTTTCTCCATATGATTATTGTAAGAATCATTGTCTTAAAAATTATTTTGTTTTAAATTATCAGATATATTTTAAATTCTGTCTTTTAATGTATATTATGCATATATTATCAATAATAGTATATCCTATATCTATTATTATATAACTTAACAAAAACTATTTTCAATTAATTTTAATCATGATATTATCTATTAATTTATTTTCTTTTTCTATTTTAATTATACACGGTCTAAAAAATCTCAAATGAAACGAAGGCTCGAAAATTGTCCTTACACGCTTACAGCGGGTAATCGGAATAAATAATTTTTATTATATAATATTATAAATCCTTTCCCCTTAGATTTTTTATAAAAAATCTAAGCGTAAAATGAAAGCCGTCAAAATTACAAGGATGTAGTGCCGCGAAACAATACACGATGTATTGTTTGAGCGACAGCTGAGAATGAATAATTTTAAGGATAAGCAATCAAGCTGCCTGAGTGAATTTGACTTTTTAGACATCGTATTTATGATTATAGTCATCAAAATTAAATAAAAAAATAACAACAAAAATATATCAAGTGATATAATAATTATGTAAAAATTTTTAATTTTAGAAAATAAAAAACTATTATAATTTTACTTAAATTTTACATAGTATAGTTGACTTCTTTTTTTTTTTTTGCTAAAATTATTGTAAATTGAATAAGTGAAAATAATATCTTTTAATTGT
>NZ_AZAX01000042.1:0-1373 GCF_001021175.1 Marinitoga sp. 1155
TGCTCCAGGTAGTTTGGATAGAGTTGAAGAAACAGAAAATCCTGGTGGAGATATATACGTCCCAGTAAGCGGGGATTGCTAAAAATAGTCTTTGAAGTTAAAATCAAGCTATACACCTGCATTTATTGATGCAGGTGTGTCAAATATTAAAAAAGGAGAAAATATTTTTATGATAAAAAAGATTATATTATTATTAATTTTTATATTTTCTATAACTGTAAGTTTTTGCATTGAACTAGATGAAAAAAAAGTGAATTCGGCATATAAATATGCCAGCAAAAATTATGCGAAATTCAATACTAAAAATCTGGAATTGTACTTTGAGAAAAACGCTAATTTTGCTCCTTATATTATTGAAATCGCATCATATTACCAGAAAGAAATAGAAAATTTAATAAGAACTTTTAAATCAACAATGACTAATAAAAAAATTCAAGTAATTTTATTTGAAACAAGAAAAGAAGTAATAGGTTTATCTGATTATCAGACTGGTGGATTCTGGAATAATAAGGTAATTTTTGCAATGCCGGTTAATTTAAAACATGAAATAGTACATGCTATTGATTCGTATATTTTTAAAGGAGAAATTTCCTTTTTTAAAGAAGGTCTTGCAAATTGGTTCAAATATATTAATGATGATCTTGATTTGGGTTCAAAATATCACTTTTATGCTAAATATATGATTAAATATTCTTTAGAATATAGAAATCTGAATTATGATGAGTTATATAAAAAAATATTTTTAAATTGGAAAAATGGATATACATTTGGAGCATCATTTATAGGTTTTTTTATTAAAAATTATGGAATAGATAGATTTAAAGAATTTTATATAAACATACAAAAATGGAATAAAAAACAATTAAAAGATAATATAATGCCATATATGATTAGATGGATACAATGGCTAGAATCTGAAAATAATAATTTTAATTACATAGAGGATTTTTTTACATATTATAACGAAAAAAATAATACAAATGTAAATTTAAAAAAATTTATAAAAATAAAAAATATATATTGGAATAATTTTTATGTTGTTTCAAATAATAAAATGGTATTAAATAAAAATATAAATGGGAACATATATTCATATACGACAATATATAATTTGAAGGAGAAAAAATTAAAATTATTTAAAGGGAATTTTATAACAATTTCGAAAAATTATTTATTAACAGCAAATGGGATGGTAAGTTTAAATTTATATAATTTACAAAAAAAATCAGAATTGTTTAAATTTGATAATAAACTGAGGAATATAAATATTGGTTTTATTTCTGAAAGTAGAAATAAATTGCTATTAACATCGGGAAAAGAAATAAAAGAATATAGTCTTGAAAGCGGGAAGTATATAAAAACTATAAATTATG
>NZ_AZAX01000043.1:0-1914 GCF_001021175.1 Marinitoga sp. 1155
TACTTATTCGTTACAAGTTTCTTATGAATTTATTGGTGTTTTTTAAATAATATTTATGTAAAAAATTCTAAATGTAAATTAAGACTGTCTAAAAAGTCAAATTCACTCAGACAGCTTGATTGCTAATCCTTAAAATTATTCATTCTCAGCCGTCGCTCAAACAATACATCGTGTATTGTTTCGCTCAAAATTACATCCATGTAATTTTGACGGCTTTCATTCATAATTTTAAGGGCAATCTTCGAGTCTTCGTTTCATTTGAGACTTTTTAGACAATCTATGTGAATTTTAATATCATTATATTGTTTTTTGTAGTAAAAATTGATATAATAAATCATGTATGTTTGTTAGAATGGTTAAATGGGGGGTATGTATGAAAAAAAAACTACTTTCTCTTTTAGGTATTGTAATTTTTTTTGTATTATTAATTTCAAGTTATAAATTAAATAATTTATCCGGTTATAAAGTAAGTGAATGGTATGATGAATATGGAAATAAATTATACACACCTATTATTAAAGAAACAAAAGGTGAAGAATATATCTTAATTTCTTATTTTCCAAAAACAGAAAATCAATATATTGTTTTTCCTGAAATTTCTGCTAATTATGCTGAATTATACTTAAATGATGTTTTGATTAAAAAATTCGGATTCAATAAAAATAATTTATTCAATATTTACTTAAAACCCCATTTGATACTTTTAAATAATTTAAAAAATCAAAATAAATTAAAGCTTGTTATTTACGATCTATATAAAGGCGGTATCCGTATTACACCTGTATTGATACCAGAATCGAAACTTCATGAATATCTTTTATTATATTTTATTAATTATGGTTTAATATCTTCTATAGGGGGAATAATATTATTTCTTATAATATTGATTATCAGTTATATTTTCTTTTTAGATAGGAAATCTGTTAATCATTTATACAATTATCTTTTTTCCATGTTTTTTTTATTTATAGCAACAATTGATTTTCATTATTATTCTTTTGGAAACATGTATACCTTTTTATTATTAAAAAAAATTTTTTATATTTCCATGCTTTTAGCATTTTTATTTTTCTTAAATACAGTAACTTTAAAACAAAATAAATATAAGATTATTAATATTATTATAAAAATTTCGATTATTATACCTATTTTCTTTTATTTGATAGCAAAAGATTATTACCAGCTTATGAATTATTATAATTTATTTTCATGGATTCCAACAGCATTATTGTTATATATAATTATTTTATATAACAAAAATGTAAAATATACTTTTTTATTAACTTTTTTAGCGGCAACTATTATTCATGATTTGATTTTAGTCAATTTCTCTATAAATAATAGTAAATTTTTATTTTCTTATGGTATTTTTTCCTATACAATATTAGTTGGTATTTCTTTAGTGGAAGAAATTAGAAAAGCTCATATAAAAATGAGAAAAATATCTTTGAAAGCTTTGAAGGATCCGTTAACAAATGCCTATAATAGGCTATTTTTAAAACAAATACATTTTAATGAGAATGATTCGTTGATTTTTTTCGACTTGAATGATTTAAAAAAAATAAACAATAAACATGGGCATAAAAAAGGAGATGAAGTTTTAATTTATACAGTAGAAACAGTAAGAAAACATTTAAGAAAAGAGGATTATATAATCAGACTTGGCGGTGATGAATTTCTGGTTATTTTAAAAAATTGTGATATTAAAATAGCAAAAGAAAAATTTTCAAAAATTCAGGAAGATTTAAAGAATTACAATATACCTGTTTTTATTTCTTATGGAATTGTACAATATAAAGATTCTTTAGATAAAACTATAAAAAGAGCTGATAAATATATGTATAAAATGAAATCAGAAATAAAAAAGTCAAAAAAATATAAATTCAAAAAATAAAAAAGCAGCCAAAGGCTGCT
>NZ_AZAX01000044.1:0-3660 GCF_001021175.1 Marinitoga sp. 1155
AATCATTTTCATTATTTAAATTCGAAATATAAAAAGTGGTAAAAATATTCAACAAATATATTGTTATTAAAATCACAGATGAGATAAAAATCTTTTTCATTCTTTCACCTTAAGTTTTATATCTTGATAATTCACTTATCATTTTATCAAAAAAAAAAAAAAAAAGTAAACAAAATCGTGGTAAATTTGCTGTTAATTTTATATTTCTAAAATTAATAATAATTACTCAATTAATATATCACCTGATATATTAATATAGTTAATTTTTTGTTTTATCATTTTTACTAGCAACCACACTCCTGCAAAAACAGTAGTGTGGTTATATCATTATTTTTCTTTTATTTCAAGGGAGGTTGTTTGTATTTTTTATTTTGGTATAAGTTTCAATAAACTCTTCAATTTTTAAATTATAATATATTATTTTCATTTTTCTTTCTAATTTCATTTTTTCTATTTGATATTCTTTCTCAAATTTATCCCACTCTGATTTTATACTTTTTAGTTCTTCTTTAAGTATTTTTATCTGAATCTCATCTAATTCTAGTTCTTTTTCTATTTTTAATATTTCATTTTTTAAATATTCTCTTGAATTTTTAATTTTAGAAACGATATCCTGGATATTATCTTCATTTAAACTTTTGTAATCATCTTTATTTTTAAAGAGATATGGGTTTATAGAACCATTAAAATTTATATAATCCTTACTATAACTCCCGTTACTGGATATTTTTAAATATGGAGTATCTTCTAATAGGTTAAAGTTCAATGATATTGAAAAGTTATTATTTAAAATATCATATCCTCCACTTAAATTAACATTAAAATAATTGCTAGAACTTAATTTTTTTTCCAGATTATTTTGTTGTTTTGTAATATAATTTATTTTGTATTCTAAAAAACTTTCTATAGGTTTATATTGCACGTTTTCTATATTTGAACGAAAATTTTTTAAATTATGATATTTTTCTGAATATTTTAATTTAAATTCTTTCTGTGTTTCTAAATTTAAATCTTTTATAATCATACTTTTGTAATTATATAATGATTCATAGTTTTCCTTTAATGATAGTTCTAGTTTCTTTTTTGTTAGATCTTTTTTTAATACTTCTATTTCAGTAGTTGTTGAGATATTATTTAATTCACTATATTCCTTCTCCAAAAATTCGATATAATTCTGAAGATAATAAGTATTATAAAATATGTTTTTAAAATATGTAATATTAGACTCTTTTATTTTTTCATTATTTAAACCTTTTATTTTTTCGTTTATTTTATTCATTTGTGTTTTATCGCCAAAATCTGATTTAAACACATTCCATGAGAAATTTATTGAGGAAGTATTTAAATTTATTCCACTTATCTTATCACCACTAAAACCAAAATTATATGAAATATATGGTAAAAAATCACTATATTTTTCTAAAATATTTTTATTTTTTATTTCATAGACTGAATTTAAATTTGAGACATAGTATTTATATGCATCTTCATAATTTAAAAAAATATTTTTAATATTATTTTCCCCATACGCAATAATAAATATGCCAAAAATTGTTAATAGTAAAAAAATATTTTTTTTCATCTCTTCCTCCTGTTATTCTATTTCTTTAAATATATCTAATCTTTCTAAATCTTTTTTTATATAAATATAAGGTGTTTTAAATATTCTTCTAACAATAATTTTTTTAAACTGATAATATTGAGAATTTTCTTTTTCATACGTATTGAATAATAATTTTTCACCATTCATATTAATTTTCAATCCTTGCAAATATGATATTGAATTATTTAAAAGTGAAGAAGCTGTAATCAAATATATATAATCATTCGAAATAGCTCCGGTATAATAAAATTTTCGATTTTTCATTTTTAGTTCTAATAACTTACGATCATTTATATTATATATTTCCACTTTGTTAAAAATTAAATATTTATTTTTTAAATCACGCTCTTTAAAAAGAATCATAAATATTTCTCCGTTTTCATTTTCTAATAAAAGAGAATAAGCCTCTTCACTTGAATTTATTTTATATTCATTTGATAACGAATATATTTTTCCCCCATAAAACTTTTCCCTTTTTCCTGAATAAGAATATTTTTTTATACTTAATCCATCCTTAATATATATATTTTCATCTTTATCAATAATAAATTGATTACCATGATTATAGGGTATAAAATTTATCTTTTTTTCATATTCATTTTTTATTTTTTCAGTAATAATATTAGCAACATCTTCAAATATATAAAAATCAATTATTTTAAATTTTTCGTTAAATACTGTAATACCCCCAGATGTTAAAAAATAAATTTTATCTTTTTTTGTATATATATCTAAAATTTCTATTCCTGAAGGAAAGGGAGATGGCGCTAAATCTTTTAATTTTATTATTTTCGTTGTATTTTTCAATATATCAATTTTATATACATATATATTTTTAAATTCATTTGTGTTGTTTAAATATTCTAAACCTTTGAATATATATAAGATATTCCCTTTTTCATTTACTGTCCATTGAAAATCAAAATCATTTTTCCATGAACTTTCTGGTAAAGTCAAAAAAGTAATATTATTTTTATATTGAATAGACGACCTATATTCAAATTTTTTGTTAAACGTCAAAGTAGATATATGTTCAAATTTTAATTGTTGAAAACCAGACGAAAAAGCTATAGACACATTTAAAATTAATGATAAGCAAAATATTGTGAATCTTTTAAAGATTATTTCATCTATCAACTCATTATTTATAATTTTCATCTTTTCCACCTGCCAATATTTTGTTAGCATATACTTTAGATGTTGATGGAAAACCTAAATCAGTTCTTGATACATAGAGATTATAATTATAGATTTCTCCTCCAGGTTTATTTATAGTCTCTCCTTCTTTAAATAAAGGTCTCCAAACTAAGCTTTCTGGCCCAATTGCAATATAATTTTTATTTTCATATATATTATATTGTCGAATTAAAGTAAGTCCATCATATACACTAACTCTTTTTTTAATACTTATAGTCCCTTTTTCAACTTTTCCTTCTTCAATAGAACACACAATTCCTTTATGATATGCCGGAAAAGTGAAATTAAGAGTATAGGTTTTACTTTCCGAATAGGAAGCTCCAACGTTTACTGAAACAATATCTTTAAGTTTCGGAATCGAAATGTTAATAGAACCACTCGCATTCCATTCACTAGTGTCAGAAATACTATAATTCCCTGGTAAAGGCCCTGTATCCATCCACCCTTCTTTGGAAATTTTTATTATTTTATTATAAGAATATATGTCATAATAAATTCTTTTAATCCATATACCTTCAATTTCTTTTCTTGTAAAATCACTTCCACTATTACCTCCACCATTATTACTACCAGCACCAATAATGTTTTTCATTTCGTCATCAGTTAAAACCTTTACATTAACAACTTTTGAATCAGCAAAAAGGTTTACAGGTATCATATTTACAAACATCATCAACAAAATAGCATATATCACTACCTTTTTCATTTTCCATCCTCCCATCATTTTTTCTTTGTTTTTTCAATAGCGCGCTATTGTTGACTAATATTATTATTGTTATTATGAATATTAAATAATATAACTTTATTCCATATCTGGAATAAAATGTTTTATTTAATTTTTTTGTTCTGTTCCTGCAATT